>DALYYK010000035.1:0-12252 GCA_031983305.1 Candidatus Fimivivens sp.
GATGTACTTGCCAAGCGTCTTGGTCTTGATGATGAAAGCCTCGTCATACGCGTCGTACTCGGCGTTGAGGCGCACCATGGTGCCGTCGTCCTTGAGCTGATAGAGGTAGGAGCCTTCGTCGGCGGCCAGCGTCAGGACGCCGGTCTTGTTGAAGGTGCCGCCGTTGCCATAGAAGAAGTTCAGGTCGGCATTGGGGTAGAGATCGGCGATCTTAGCGTCAAAATCGCTGCTGGCCGAGAGCAGCAGCTTGCTCTGGCCGATGGTGTTGACGGTAAAGAAGCTATCATCGTCGCACTCAAAGGTGAACTCCTCCTCCGAGTCGCCCACAAAGCCTGCGCCCTCTTTGAAGAGCTGGAGGTCTTCGGTGATGACAGTGTCGTCCGCGACAGGGAAGGCGACCTCGACGTTTACATCAAGCTGCATATCCTTGTAGTCAAAGCTGCCCGACTTGCGCAGCTCAACAGTGCCGACAACGTCGACCGAGGAGGTGCTGGTGCCGCCCGCCAGCGTGACGGCCAGGAAATAGATATACTTCTGGGGCAGGGTTTCGCCGGTGACCTTCTTCTTGGTCACTTCAACGCTCTTGACCAGCTTGCCGTTCATGTCCCACGAGGACTTGACCTTGATGCCCGAGGCGGCGTCGGCCTCGTAGACATAGCGGAACGAAGCGTCCTTGACGGTGTCAAGGTTTGCCTGTGCCTCGGCAACAGCCGCGTTGGCGGCGGTGACGGCGGCACCGGCAGAGGCGGCAAGCGCACTGGCCTCGTTGGCGGCGGTCTCAGCGACGGTGTAAGCGGCGTTTGCGTCGTCGGAAAGAGTAGTGGCGGCCGTTACAGCCTCGGCGGCGGTAGCGGCGGGAACAGCCTCGGCATCAAAAGCGGCGAGGGCGGCGACATAAGCAGCCTCGTCGCCGGTGCCGTCATTCCAGGCGGTAGCGGCGTCGAGCACAGCCTGCGCCTGTTGCTTTGCAGCGGCAGCAGCCTCAAGCGCCGCAGCCTTGGCAGAAGCGTTTTCGGCAGCGGGGCCATAAGCCGTATTGGCGGCGGTCAGCTCGGCCTGCTTGGCCGCAAGCGCGGCCTCGGCGGCAGCGATAGCGGCGCTCGAGTCGGCGATGGCGTTGTTGAGCAGCGGATAGTACAGCGTTTTGCCGTACGCAACGCTTTCAACCGGCTTTGAGAGATCAACAGCCGATCTGTCGCTGTCGTAGAGATAGGCCGACTCGCTGACCGAGCCAACCGGATAAAGGGCGTCGTCACTCTTGGCCAAAACCGTCGCGCCCATGCTCAGCGCCATTGCGGTTGCAAGGCCGAGCGCAAGAATTCTCTTCATGGTCGTTCCTCCTAATACTTGTTGTACCCGGCGGTTATGTCACAAACCGCATGCCGCGGCTTTGTCATGATGTCGTTGGGTGGCGGCAGCAAAAATATCAGGGCGCTTGGCCTCTGGTTCTTTCTGCCGCTCACGCAGGAAATGCGTTCAAATATTTAGTGGTATGATTTATCTGCTTTTGTTGCCATGTTGTTTTTAGCATTAAAGTGAGATAATAATTTCCGTGTTAAAATTTTCAAGAATTTAGCCGCCGGCTGTGTGGCAGGCGTCGGAGGGACTGCGTCGATCATATACCATGAACGCAAGTGAATGGCCTAATCAGCCATCGCCGTAGGCGGGCCATTTTAATATGATACGTCACCCGCACGACGGCGCGATGGAAGCGCCGCCGTGCCCCAAGAGACCAATCAAACCTAATTGGCGCGCATAATCACGTAACAAGTCTGGATGCGCGCCCACTGACGGTGCGTGGGAAGGTAACACCCTCACGTAGGGCCTACAATCACCAATAACCGTATACCTTTAAGCCCCCTCAGGGGGGTGGAGGTGAAGCCCCCTTGGTCCCCTGAGGGGGCCAGGGGGTTGGGGGTGGGGGCCGCTCCTGCGCGGTCAGCGCAAAATGCACGCTGACGTTTATAGCGATCGTCAAAAACGTATACTATTTGATAGGCATGCACTTTAAAGCTGTTACAATAAATGAAAAAGGCCGAGGGCAAAGGATTTTCATCCTTCGCCCTCGGCTTTATGTCATATCTGATAATGTTCGTTACAGAGAACGCGCTTTAATTAGAGCGCAGCGCCTGTGCCGGGGTTGGTGGGGGTAACGGTACCGCCATTGCCCGAATTGCCGTTGTTGCCATTGTCGCTGGGGATATTGACAATCTTCAGCTCGGTGTCGGAGATGATGTATTTGCCGAGGGTCTTGGTCTTGATGATGAAAGCCTCATCGTACTCATCGTACTCTGCGTTCACACGAACCATGCCGTCGTCCTTGAGCTGATAGAGGTAGGAGCCTTCGTCAGCAACCAGCGTCAGAACGCCGGTCTTGTTGAAGGTCGCGCCGTTGCCATAGAAGAAGTTCAGGTTGGCATCGGGATAGAGATCAGCAATCTTGGAGTCGAAATCGGTGGTGGCGGCGAGCAGAAGTTTGCTCTGGCCAATAGTGTTAACGGTGAAGAAGCTGTCGTCGTCGCACTCGAAGGAGAACTCCTCCTCAGAATCGCCAACAAAGCCTGCGCCCTCTTTGAAGAGCTGGGGATCTTCGGTGATAATGGTGTCGTTCGCAACGGGGTAAGCAACTTCAAGGTTGATGTCAAACTGCATGTCTTCGTAGTCAAAGCTGCCGGACTTACGCATCTCAACGGTACCGACAACGTCGACCGAAGATGTGCTGTTCGACTCGGCCAGAGTAACAGCCACAAAGTAGATGTACTTCTGAGCTTCGCCGGTGACCTTCTTCTTAGCCACCTCAACGCCCTTGACCAGCTTGCCGTTCATGTCCCAAGAAGACTTGACCTTGATGCCGTCAACAGCGTCGGACTCGTAGACATAGGGGGTCTCAGGATTTTCGACCTTGTTAAGCAGCGGGTAGTAAACGGTTTTGCCGTATGCAACGCTCTCAACAGACTTGGACAGGTCAACAGCAGACATGTCGCTGTCATAGAGATAAGCCGAGTCGCTGATTGCGCCGACGGGATAGAGGGAGTCGTCAGTCTTTGCTAAGACCGTCGCACCCATGCTCATGATCATTGCGGTAGCAAGACCGAGCGCGAGAGTTTTCTTCATGGTTCGTTCCTCCTAATACTTGTGTGTACCCGGCGGTTACGTCGCAAGCCGCGCGTTACGGCTTCCCATGATGTTATCGGGTGGTGGCAGTCAAAGCAGGGGGCTCTCCTTCCCCCGGTTTGCCCTGCCGGTGAACAACGCAGTGAGCGTGTTCGAATACTAAGTGTTTTGGGCTTTCGTTTTTGTTGCAATGTTGTTTTTGGTATTCAAGTGAGATAATGCTAAAATAATTTCCGTTTTGCAATGCTATAAAGATAAAAACAAACGTAAAACCGACGTCGGAGTTGATTTCCGACGTCGGTTTTGGGTTTATTCAAGCCATTATCGATCCCACTTATCGCAAAGCGACTGAATCTGTGACGCAAAGCGCGCGAGATCTTTATTGGTGCCGCCGCGGTTATGCTCAATAACCTCAAGCAACCGCTTGCCCGCGGCCAGCAAACGCGTGAACATCGTTTCGGCGCGGCGGACGGCATAATCCTTCTTAATCGGAATCGGCCCCTTTTCGACGAGCAGCGTGTTGGTCGCGAGGTCGTAGCAGGTACCGGAATAGGGCGCAACGGCGTTGTGTCCCATCGTAGTCAGCTCCTCGGCAAAGGCGGTGCAGATCTCATCCTCGCCGTGCACGACAAAGACGCGCTGCGGCTTCGGGTCGTAATGCCCGATCCACGCAAGCAGGCCGTCCTTGTCGGCGTGGCCGCTGATGCCGGCCAGACGCTCAATTTCGGCATGGATCTCAATCGGCTCGCCAAACAGCTTGACCGTCTGCGCGCCGTCGACAATCGAGCGGCCAAGGCTGCCCACGGCCTGATAGCCGACAAACAGAATCGTACTCTCACGGCGCCAGAGGTTGTGCTTGAGGTGGTGCTTGATGCGGCCCGCGTCGCACATGCCGCTGGCCGAGATAATCACCTTGGGTTCGGTATCAAAGTTGATCATCTTTGACTCTTCAGAGGTGACAGATACTTTGAGCCCCTCAAAGTTGATGGGGTTTACGCCTTGATTGAGCAGCGCCAGCGTCTCGTCGTCAAAACACTCCCTGCCGTTGCGGTGGAAAATATTTGTCGCCTCAATGGCGAGCGGGCTGTCGACGTAAACTGAGAAGTTGTGCCCGGTGACCAGCTTTTGCTGCTTAATCTCCCGCAGGAAATAGAGCATCTCCTGCGTGCGGCCCACCGCGAAGGATGGGATAACCACGTTGCCGCTGCGGTCAAAGGTTTTCTGCAATACGTCGGTGAGCGATTTTATGTAGTCGGGCCGGTCGCCGTGGTTGCGGTTGCCGTAGGTCGACTCCATAACGACGTAGTCGGCTTCGCGAATGTACTGCGGGTTTTTGATGATGGGCTGGTTGAGGTTGCCGATATCACCCGAGAATACCAGCTTTTTGGTGACGTCGCCCTCGGTTAGCCACACCTCGATCGAGGCCGAGCCCAGCAGGTGCCCCACGTCGATAAAGCGAATCTCAATGCCCTCGGCCACGGGGATTTTCTGATTATAAGGATGCGGCGCAAAACAATTGATGGCCGCAATGGCGTCATCCATCGTGTAGATGGGCACATACGCCTCCTGACCGGCGCGTTTGGCCTTGCGGTTGCGCCACTCGGCTTCAAACTCCTGAATGTGGGCCGAGTCACGCAGCATGATATTGCACAGGTCGGCCGTGGCGTCGGTGGAATGAATCTCGCCCTTAAAGCCGTTTTTGCAAAGCGCGGGCAGCATGCCCGAGTGGTCGATATGCGCGTGGGTCAGCAGTACAAAATCCAATTCGCCCGCTGCCACCGGAATGTCCTGATTCTCAAAGAAATTGGGCCCCTGCTCCATGCCACAGTCAATAATCAGCTTTTTGCCGCAGGCCTCAATATAAAAACAGCTTCCGGTCACCTCGTGGGTTGCGCCCAGAAAGGTTAGTTTCATTGCGTGTCCTCCTTAATTAATATGCCGGGCATCCGATCACGCCGATCTCGCAAGGAGATAAAAACGTTTAACAACACCCGTTTAACAGAATGTCGACCCAAGGGCATCAAGGCGTGTCGAGCCGTGCTCATGCGGTATAATGACCGCTTTAAAATTATTATACCATTGTGCACATACAATGTCATCTTTAAAAATCGAATTTCATAAAGTTTTACAGAAAAATAATAAAAAACCCCAAAACAACGCGGATTTTCAAAGTTGAAGCGCATTGCCCGACGTGCTACAATAGTGCGTGAAGAGAGGTGTCTGCCGTGGACAGGGTCATTTTGCATTGCGACTGCAACAGTTTTTTTGCGTCGGTCGAGACGGTCTTAAACCCCGAGCTTTGCGCGGGGCCAATGGCGGTCTGTGGCGACCCGAACAGTCGGCACGGCATCATTTTGGCTAAAAATGAACAGGCCAAGCGTTTCGGCGTTAAAACGGCCGAAACGATCTGGCAGGCACAGCGCAAATGCCCCGGGCTGACGCTCGTGCGCCCGCACCATGACGAATACATCAACTATTCGCGCTTGGTCAACGATATCTACCGGCGGTACACCGATCAGGTCGAGCCGTTTGGCATCGACGAGTCGTGGCTCGATGTCACCGGCTCGCAGCAATTGTTCGGTTCGGGTTGCGAGATTGCCGACCGGCTGCGGCGCGAGGTGCGGCAGGAGACGGGGCTAACCGTCTCGGTCGGCGTGTCGTTCAATAAAATTTTTGCAAAGCTCGGCTCCGACTATAAAAAGCCGGACGCTACCACTGTTATCGACCGCGAAAACTGGCAGCAAATGCTCTGGCCGCTGCCGGTTTCATCGCTGTTATATGTTGGGGCCTCGGTACAGAAGACGCTGTCCGAGATGTATATTCAGACCATCGGGCAACTGGCCGCCGCCGATCTCGCGCAGCTCACGGCGCGGCTAGGCAAGCTGGGCGGGCAGATTTATGACTACGCGAACGGCTTGGAGGACAGTCCCGTCCGCTGGTCGGATATGCCGCGCGAGATAAAATCGGTCGGCAACGGTATGACCTTTCGGCGCGATCTGACCGATATCAAAGATATCCGGGTCGGGATCGCGGCGCTTTGCGACGAGGTGGCCGCGCGGCTGCGCCGCTACGGCCTGTGCTGCCGCACGGTGCAGCTGCAAATGAAGGATACCTATATGCGCACCGTTTCGCGTCAGTGTCCGTTGCAAAATCCGACGGCATTGGCCGGGGAACTGGCCGAGGCGGCAATGATGCTGGTGGCCAATGGCTGGAACGGACAGACGCCGATCCGTATGTTAACCGTAACCGGGGTCAATCTTGTGGAGGCTGCCGAGGCCGCCGAGCAGCTTTCGTTTTTCGGCGCTCCGCCCGAGACGCGCGAACGCCGTAAAAGGCTTGAGACGGCCATCGATTCGGTGCGCGAAAAATTTGGGCGTGGCAGCATCTCAACCGGCGCTGTTATGGCCAGTGACATCGGCCTTGTGCAGGCGCATGAGGAGGACTAATACCGGGCTTGAGCGGCAGGGGCCAATAGATTGGCGCGCCGTTTGACCCGCGCGCAAAAGCGGGACAGGGGCGTATCGGCTGCCTGCATTCTGTCGGTGCCAAGCTGACGGACGCCGGTGCTTCGTATTCATTTCACTTAAAATAGGAGTCCGGGCAAAGCCAATCGGCCTTGCCCGGATTTTTAAATGCCCGTAAATGCTACCGCACCTTAACGCGATAACGCCGATGTTGTTCATAATAACGTACGATACGGCAGGAGATAATTGCGGATAAAATACCTACCGCCATGCCCGCCGCCACATCAAGCGGGTAATGCATCATCAGATAAATGCGGGAAAAGGCGATCAGCGCGGCCAGCGCCATCGCAGCCAGCCCGAGCCGGTTGCGCCACAGCATCAGGCTTGTAGCGGCCGCAAAACTGCACATGGCATGCCCGGAGGGGAAGGAAAAAGGCTCCCGATCGGGTGCAATCAGCAGTTGTATGGCGGGGTCGTCGGTATAGGGGCGCGCTCGGGCGATAAAATTTTTGAGGAACAGGTTGCCGCCCAAATAACAGGCCAGCATGGCCAGCGCCATCGTCACACCTGTCATGCGGGTCTTTTTTCTTATCAGCAGAATCAGGCAGATCACAACCCAGATGCCGCCGTTGTCGCCCAGCGCGGTGATCATCGGCATCAGGCGATCGAACAAAGCCGAATGGAACAAATCGTGAATCAGCCACAGGCCGGAGCTGTCAATCGCTTTTAGATAGGCCACGCAAGCACCTCATTTTTAATTTGTATCTTAAAATAGTATCATGATCTAAAAGCCGGGTGTCTTGGCGGTCTACAGCAGTTTGCCGCAGCACGCGAATTGATAACGCCATCTTACTTGCATCGGATTGGATCTCAAGGTTGTCCTAAGCATCTAAATAATAGGTTCAGCCGATGGTTTGTACGGCGCTGCGTTGTCGCCCTTAGTGCGCGCAAATATCCAGCGCCAATCCTGCCCAATTTACAAGTTGGCACGACGCTGCAATTGATATTTTAGCATTGCAAAAAACGCGCGTCAAATAGAATTTCACAAACGGAACAATTTGTCGAGTTCTTCTGCAAAAAGTAACCGACTTTCACCGGGTTTCAGCGTCGGATCAAGCGTCAGCCCGCCGATGCGCACCCGTTTTAAAGCGATAACCTTGCCGCCGTTTTGGTCAAACATGCGCCGCACCTGATGATAAATACCCTCAAAGATCGTGACGCGGCCCGTCGTTTCGGAGAACAATTCCAGAATGGCCGGGGAGGAATATTTGCCTCCGCCGAGATAGACCCCCTGTGAGAATTTCTCGACGAGCGCCGCGTTGAGAATGGGCGCGTCAAGCGCGAATTCATATATCTTGGGCAGATGCTTTTTGGGGGCCAAAATACGGTGCGCAAAGTCGCCGTCGTCGGTGATGATCAGCATGCCCTCGGTGTATTTGTCCAGTCTACCGGCCGGGAACAGCCCCTTGCGCCGCAGCTCGGGTGGCAGCAGGTCGAGCACCGTTTGGCTCACAGGGTCGTCGGTCGAGGAGACCACCCCCAGCGGTTTATTCATCAGAATATAAAGATGTGTGGCAAACGCAACAGGCTCACCCTTTAAAAGTACGGTTTGACGCGCAATATCCGCCTTTTCGCTGCCCGATTTGACGATTTTGCCGTCCACGGTTACGCTGCCGCTGGCCAGCAGCCGTTTGGCGTCCGCGCGGGACAGCCCCTTGGCGGTGGACAGCAGCTTGTCCAAACGAATTTCAGCCAAAAAAATCCCCCCTGCCATTATGATGTTATCATAGCATAGCGAGGGGATTTTGTACAAGGCTGCTAGCTGGTCGCGGAGGTGGCGGATTGGGTTGGAAAGACGAGCCCCTGCATAAAGCCGTCCATCCCCAGCGCGCTGACGTCTCCGCCAACAATTTTATTTCCGCACACCAGAAGGTTCAGGCGGACATTCTGAGCGCCGCCGGGGTAGTTGAGCACCGTGTAGCTATAACGCTTGCAGCGCTTGCCCTTGTAGCGCGAGAGATCCATGCCCTGCTCTTTTTGAATATTATTATAGTTTTCATAAACTTCATCAAATTTTTTGGGAATAATAACCTCAACGGCCTCATCCGGCTCGGGGTTGACCACCCAGCCGAGCGCCGCCAGAAATTCTTGCCGCTGTTCCTCGGTTTTTCCGCTTTGACGCTTAATTGTCGCGCCTGTGAGGGCGGCGTTTCCTTCGGGCATCAGGTTCAGCACCAGCCGGCCCGCCGCCATGACGACCAGCAGCAGCAACAGCAGCAGTGCGGAACGGCGAACCCGTCTGTTGAAACGGAACGCATACATCAACATGTCAATTCACCTCGATGATGTATATGCAAAACAGCCAACGAGAAAGAACCGATTTTATTTGCACGCCTTTTTTTCCCAAAGGACTTGTCAGTTGAGGGTATATCCAGTATAATTAAACATATGTGATAGGGATAACAACCTAATCGCTGTGCAAAATACACAATATGCTGAGTGCTTTTTCGGCATATTGAAAGGGGTAAAGAAAAATGAGACAGTATCTCGCGGATAAGATCAGAAACATTGCGCTTGCCGGGCACAGCTCGTGCGGCAAAACCTCACTCGCTGAGGCTATTTTGTTTCGCGCAGGTGTTACCGATCGCTTAGGCAAAACAGAAAACGGTACGACGGTCTGTGATTTTGATCCCGAGGAGACCAAGCGTTCGGTTTCGGTTTCTGTGGCGATTGCCCCCGTTGAGTGGAATAATACAAAGATTAATTTAATAGACACCCCCGGCGCGTTTGACTTTGCCACCGGCATGTACGAGGGCATCCGCGCGGCGGGCAGCGTCATTATCGTCGTTTCGGCGCGCAGCGGCGTAACGGTCGGCACCGAGAAGGCCTATAAGCTGGCGTGCGATCAGAACAAGCAGGTCATGTTCTTTATCAACAAGATGGATTCCGAAAATGCCGATTTCTATAAGGTCTTAGGCCAGCTGCGCACCGCCTTTGGCCCGCAGGTCTGCCCGATGGTCGTGCCCTATACCGAGGGCAAGGGCATTGAGTGCTATATCGACCTTGTTGCCAACAAGGCGTTTGTGCACGACAACGGCAACCGCCGTCAAGGTTCGATGCCCAACGTCGGCGGCTTTGTCGAGGAATGCCGCAACATCATCTCCGAAGCGGTGGCCGAAGCCGACGAAAACCTGATGGATAAATTTTTCGGCGGTGGTACCTTTACGACCGAGGAAATGATTTTTGGTATCAACGAAGGACTGCGGCAGGGCAAGATATGCCCGGTCGTGTGCGGTTCCGCGCTGACGCTTGAGGGCATTGACGCGCTGCTCGACGCCATTGTCAACCACATGCCCTCGGCAAAAAATGCCGGTAATGAGACCGGCCTGAACGCCGACGGCGAAGAGGTCGAATGCCAGTGCGACATTCTTGAGCCGCTTTGCGCCTATGTCTTTAAGACCGTCGCCGACCCGTTCATCGGCAAGCTGTCTTATGTCAAGGTTGTTTCGGGTAAGCTTTCTAACGAGATTGCGCCGATCAATGCCCGCACCGGCAACCCCGAGCGGCTGGGTAAGATCATCTATATCACCGGCAAAAAACAGGAAGATGTCACCGCCGTCGCGGCGGGCGATATCTGCGCCGTCGCGAAGCTTTCTGAGACGCTTACCGGCGACACGCTCTGTGACCCCAAGCGCGTGGTGACGCTGCGCGAGATCGGCTATCCGCTCGCGACCCTCACGATGGCGATCAAGGCCAAGAAGAAGGGCGAAGAGGGCAAGATTGCGCAGGGTATCCAGCGCCTGATCGAAGAAGATCCGGTCGTCACCTTTGCGCTCGACGCCGAATCGCGACAGCAGCTGCTGTCGGGTCTTGGCGACCAGCACCTCGACGTTATTGTCAGCCGCTTAAAAACCAAGTTTGGCACCGAGGTCGAGCTTAAAAAGCCGCGCGTCGCCTACCGCGAGACGATACGCAAGAAGGTCAAGGTACAGGGCCGGCACAAGAAGCAGTCGGGCGGCCACGGTCAGTTTGGCGACGTGTGGATCGAATTTGAGCCCTGCGAGGGCGATGGCCTGACCTTTGCCGAGAACGTGTTCGGTGGCTCGGTGCCGAGAAACTTCTTCCCGGCGGTCGAAAAGGGCTTGCAGGATTGTATCAAGAACGGCATGCTGGCGGGCTACCCGATGGTGGGTCTCAAGGCCACGTTGGTCGACGGCTCTTACCACCCGGTCGATTCCTCCGAAATGGCCTTTAAAATGGCGGCGTCGATCGCCTATAAGGCCGGTATCCCGCAGGCGGGTCCCGTGCTGCTTGAGCCGATCGGCACCCTGAAGGTCTATGTGCCGGACACCTACACCGGCGATATCATGGGCGACCTGAATAAGCGCCGCGGACGCATTCTGGGCATGAATCCGTGGGGTGACGGCACGCAGGAGATTGTGGCCGAGGTGCCCATGAGCGAGATGTATGACTTTACGACCGTTCTGCGCTCGATGACGCAGGGCAGAGGC
Organism: Candidatus Fimivivens sp.; assembly: GCA_031983305.1. Classification (GTDB taxonomy): domain Bacteria; phylum Bacillota; class Clostridia; order Oscillospirales; family Ruminococcaceae; genus Yanshouia. The sequence goes on from DALYYK010000035.1 coordinate 11,090, forward strand.
AACTTTGTATTGGCCTTTGAGCGCTATGAGCAGCTGCCCGGTCAGCTTGAAGCGGCGGTCATCGCCGAGGCTAAGGCAATGGCGGAAGAGGAATAATTGCATTGCAAAGAGGAAATGAAGTGGCGGGGAACCGGCTTTAAGCCGATTCCCCGCCACTTAGCGTTTGTGCAAGTGCTTGTCGCGCAGTTTTGACAATTACACAGACGTTAGAATATATCGGAGATCCAATGTGCCAGTCCAAGTCCGAGAATAAAGGAAGCGGTATTCGCCACCAAGGCATATAAACCGGGCTTCCAATTCGGGATCTCCTTTTCACTATGCTTTTTCAGATATGCTGTGTAAAGAATCTCTTCAACAATGAATATTGCCAGTTCAAGCAGCGCGTAAAACAAGAGAAATCCTAGTGGCCCTGAATAGTAGTTGATCACATTAAGCGCTATGTTTAGCGCAATTTGCGTTATGCCATTGACGAGGGCGAAAAAGCGCAGTTGGTTTTTTTCACGAAAACCAAACAGTACTGCGACGATAAGCTCAATTGCGATAGTCAGTATAATGCGAACGGCCAGCGACGGCAGCTCCTTTGCGTAATCATAGGCTTTTGCGATGGAGATGCTGTCTGCGGTTTGTTTGGGGTCTAAGCTGTCGGCGTTGTACGCCTTTGCGGTGAAATAGCTGTCAAAGGCGTAGTACTCATAGCTTTGATCGCTGATAATAAAGCGATCCGTCTCAGGGAAATACAGCAGAATTTTAAATTTTTGCGGTGGGTAATAGGTCCACTTGAACTGCTGCGTTTGAGAACAGTCCTTGAAGAATTGCAGGAAATAGAACCCGTCCGCATCCTGATATTCAGCAAACTTCAGAAAAATATCGTAATCCTCGTCGCCGTTCTGATAACGGCTGTATGCCCTGTTGTTGTCATCAAGTGCCGAATATGGGCCGGTAGACTTTGCGCTTGAAAGCAACGTCGCATAATATGTGTTCCCCGCCAAGCCGTCAAAGCTAATCACAACCGACGGCTTTGGCCCCATATCCGCGTAAGCCGTTACAGGAAACAGAAGCGTCAAGGTCAGGAGGAAAAGCAATACGACGCTTATCTTCTTCACAATAAGACCTCCTTTAAGGGTATGCCGGTGCCGCTGAATGCGATTGGAGAAGCTTTATTT
>DALYYK010000036.1:0-12200 GCA_031983305.1 Candidatus Fimivivens sp.
GGGGTAAAAGTGTGGCGTCAGCACCACCGGCTGCGCCTGCTGCCGCGTAATTTCCGCCAGCATCCGGGCGGAGATATCCGCCGATTTCGCGCCGTCGTCAATGCCGGGCAGTATGTGGGTGTGCAGATCTAAAATCATATGCATGCCCCTTATAAACAGGATATGGAGCTTCCCTCTGTGTCAAGCCACGCAGCGGAAAGCTCCATAGAAGCCTGATGTCAAGCAATTATTTCGCGGTGATCGGCCCGTCGGTAATGATGATGGTGTTGCCGAGCGTTGTGGAAAAGGTGATGCTGCCGTTGGCGTTAACGGTGTAGGCGGTGGTTACTCTCGTGTAGCTGTTGGTCGCCGGATCATACGAGAAGAACTGCAGGTTGGCAGTGTTCAGCGTGTTCAGGTTGGTCGGGGCAATTGTAAACTGCACCGTCGCGCCGAAAGCGCCCTGCTGCGCCAGCTGCACCGACGCAAAGTTGTTGCTGAAGAACTGGCTGAAAACACTTTCTACGACCGGATTAGCCGGCAGCGCGCCCAGGCTGATGTTCTGCGCGGTGGTGATCGTCTGAGGATCGATAACCGCCGTGTAATTCGGCGCAGTAAAGGTCACGGGCTGGGTCGCCGCAGCGATGCTCTGCACAACGTTCTGGGTGATGACCGCATTACCGGTAACCGTAACAGAACCGCCGGCGGTAACCGCCTGCGTCACAACGGAGGAGGAAACAACGGCCGGAGTGCCGGTAAATCCGCTGCTGCCCGCCGAGCCGCCCGTTGCGCTGCTATAGTCGGCAGCCATTGCAAACGAAGCCATCGAAACCATCATGGCCGCCGCAAGCATAAGGGACATTAATTTCTTCATGACAAATCTCTCCTTAGAATAATGTATTTAACTAACGCCAAGTTGCTTGACTTTCTTGGCGTTGAGTTATCATAAGGTCTCCATCCGGCAGCCAAATCAAAACGCGGTAACCGCAGCGTGAAAGCCAACGGCCCACCGGACGTGAGGATGCAGATTCAACGCAGTCAGCGCGCCTTTACACCGGCGCGCGTAGGATTTTGCAGGCGGCGCCCCAAGGCGTCATTGCGCCGAGGTTTTCGGGGCCAGCAGATAACCGAGCGCGAACGCCAGCGCCAAAGAGCAAAACGCCAGCGCGGCAACCGCGGGCAACTCAAGGGCGAACACCCGTGCCAGCAGCCTTTGCAGCGTGATAAACGGCCATCGCCCCAGCATCACCGACAGCTCGGACAAAAAACGGAGCAATCCGTCGCCATAACGGGTGGCGCCCAGCAGGCTTAACCCCAGCTGGGGCAGCCCCAGCAGCGCGGCCACGGCGGGCAAAAAGCGCCACCGCTTTAAAACGCCGTTTGAAAAGCCCAGAACCAGCAACGTAAGGACAAATAATACGGCAAATCCAGCCCTGAACAGTTGCATGCCATAGGTCAGCAGCCAGCCTGCCGGAAGCGAAAGCAACGCGGGCAGCCCGCTGAGATCCGGCATAGATCGGGCGCTTGAAACGTTGAGACGATGGTTTTCCATCTGGTAGAAGGCACAGATCAAGAGCGTCGCCGCAATGAGCGCTACATCCTCGGCAAGGCCCGCCCTGCGTCGCAAAATAGCGTCCGCTAGTCGGTTGCCATTGGTTTTTTCGGCCTTTTTTACTACAGCCAATACTTTAAGCCTCCTTATACGGGCTTTCACCTCAAAGCGGCGGTTTTGTTTCGCTTGCAAAACGACGGCTGGCGGGGCAGTCCACTTTTGGTATCGTCCAAGCAAAATATAATTTTTGCGCGCCAAGCTATATCACTTCTGGTTGAAGCTGCCGTATCAATAATCGCGAAACGCGTCCGAGAAGACGCTTTGATAAGGCACGACGCCGTTGTAGTTAATGTCCAGCAAATGCTGATGCAATATGAGCATGGGCAGCAACAAGAGTGCATAAGCCAGCACGATGGCAGCCAACGATTTTTTGGCGGTTTTAGCCAGCCGTTCCAACCCTTGTCTCAACAATTCAGTCAACTCAGCCGCCAATAAAACGACCGCGGGCGTCATAAAAAACAGCGCGACGCGCGACACAATCGCATGCTTGATGCCGACCAACTCAAGAAAGGTGCCCCAATACAGCAGATTGATAAGAAAAGCGTTGTATGGCTGCCGCTGTACCAAGGCCTTATGGCAAATTAGGCAAACCGCCAGAAAAATAAGAAATGCGATGCAGGGGCCCGGGCTGGTGCCGTGACTGACCTCTACCGAGGTCAGTCCGTGCTGCTTATAGGCCACCTTGGTAACCATGCCCAGAATTGTCTCGGACTTGAAAAAGGCCGCCGCGCAGAGCGCCAGCGAAGCTGGCAACGTCAATTTATTCATCGGCATACGCAGGATGAAATAAAACGGCAGCATAACAATTGCCGAGATATGAAAGGTGCTCGCGAGCAGCACTAAAATCGCAAACCTGAAAAACCGTCGCTGCTCAATATAGCGAAACGCGAACAGCATGATCATCAGCGCGGTGTACTGCCGCAGAAAGCACATGGAATTATACAAAAAACCAAAGCCGACAAACGCCGAAAAGCTGACCCAGGCGTTGGCCGAGCGCCGGTAGATGTAGTAAGAAATAATGGTCGCAAACAAAACCGCGAACGTCGCAAACAGAATGTTGTGGCCCAGCGTAAAGCCGGACAGCAGCCTGCTGACCGAAAGGTAGCCCTTCTCAAACCGCACGCGGGAAAAATCCTCCCACGTCAGGAAATAGCTTTGAAGAAAGCCTTCCCAATAATTATAGTAGTCGGTGCTGACCATAAAGCGCAGACCGGAGACCAGTGCCAGAGCGACCCCGCAGAGCATGCAGTAGGTCCCTTTGGCCAATTCACCCGGCCAAAACCGGCGCTGCAAAACGCCCGCGATGATGATGCCCAAAAGTAAAGCGTGATAAACTGCCAAAAGGTCACTTCCTTTGTATTGCCGGTGTTGATGTCGCGCCTTGGTTACAAGGCCAAGCAGACCGATGCGCAGATGCCGCCCCGCAATAAATACGACATCACAAGAATCAGGAAAGAGCCCGCATCAGGTCGGATAACGGATAAGCACCTGACATCGATCAATCCGCAGGGCAGAAAACTCCGACGCCGGGTGTGTTGATCTCATCGGGTAATAACATATCAGCCCATCATCGTTCTGGCAGGAACCGGCACGGTCGTGGCGGAGACGGGGGTGCTAACTATCGCAACCGGTGTGCTGACCACCGCAACCGGCGCGCCGACACGCACCCGGCGGGGCGGCGGGGCCTCGGCGGCTTTAAATCCGCGGTTGACCTCATCGGGCTCCTTAAAGGTGGGCACCACCTCGTGCAGCACGGTGCGAAGGCGGCTTTGAGACTCGCTGCCGAGCGCCTCGCCGAGGCGCTTGAGCTTATGCTCAATCTCCCGCTGGGAGATTCGGTGCTGACTCTCGATAAAGATTTTTTTATTGGAGGTCGAAAGCAGATCTTCGCTGGCGGTCAAAAGCTCTTCGTACAGCTTCTCGCCCGAGCGCAGTCCTGTTTCGATGATATCGATATCCTTATAGGGCTGATGCCCTGAGAGGCGAATCATATTCTCTGCCAGCTCGATAATTTTGACCGGCTGGCCCATATCCAGCACAAAAACCTCCGACTGCTCGGCCATTGTGGCGGCCTGAAGCACGAGCTGCACCGCCTCGGGGATGGTCATAAAATAGCGAATGATGTCCCGATGGGTGACCGTAACCGGGCCGCCGCGCTCAATCTGCCGCTTAAAAAGCGGAATGACCGAACCGTTGGAACCCAGCACATTGCCAAAACGCACCGCGACAAACTGCGTCTGGCTGACGCCCTTCATGCTTTGGAGAATCATCTCGCAAAAGCGCTTGGTCGCCCCCATGATGTTGGTGGGGTTGACCGCCTTGTCGGTCGAAATGAGCACAAATTTCTCAGCGCGGTAGCGGTCGGCCATCTGCACCATGTGATAGGTGCCAAAGATGTTGTTCTTGACCGCCTCCTCGGGGCAAAGCTCCATCAGTGGGACATGCTTGTGCGCCGCCGCGTGAAAAACGACTTGAGGACGATATTTCTGGAACAGGCTGTCAATCTTCTCGACATCCCGCACCGAGGCGATTTCTATACTCAGCGGCATATCTTTGCCGTAGTCGAGCATCAGCTCCTGCTGAAGGTCGTAAACGCTGTTTTCGTAAATATCGACAGCGACGACCCGCTTGGGGGCGCATCCCATCACCTGTTTGCAGAGCTGCGCACCGATAGAACCGCCCGCGCCGGTGACCAGTACCACCTTATCCTTAAGAAAATAGCGGACATTCCCGCAGTCAAACGTGACGCTCTCACGGCCTAGCAAATCCTCAACATTTACATGTCGTATAGCTTGTTCCAGTATATCATAGTTATTTTCGAGCATCAACACCGTGTCTGGTAAAATTTTCACATCACAGCCGGTACTCGTGCAAGCCGACACGACCTTGCGGCGCTCGCCGTTACCGATTGACGGTATGGCGATGATGAGCTCCTGAATGTTGTGCGCCTGACAATATTGTGCCGCTGCTTCGATCGGCCCAACAATGTTCAGCCCATGGATGCGCTGGCCGATTTTGATCGGATCGTCGTCAAAAAAGCAGACGGGCAGATAATTGCTGTCGGCCCTGCACTCAATGCCCTCCAGCAGCGCGACACCGGCGCTGCCCGCGCCGACAATGGCCAGCCGAACACAGCCCTTGCGCGAAAGCTTTTTACGGCTGCGGTACTGCCGGTAGCCAAAACGAGCCAGCAGCATGACCAGCAACGCAAACGCCGCCGCGGTAATACTGGTCACGGTCGAGAGTTTTTCGACCGGCAACCACAGCGCAGACAGGCTGTAGCCCAAAAAGGCTGCGCTGGCACTGGCGATCAGCGTCAGATATTCCTGAGACTCGGCGTAGCGCCACAGGCTATCATACATTTTAAAGGTTAGCAGGCTGGCGCTGTAGCAAAGCGCTACCAGCAATAACTGCGGCAGCACCATACCCATATAAGTGCGGTCGAGCGCCCTTCCGCCCAGCAGCAGCTCCGCCATGAAATAACACCCGAGCGTAATGCCAATATCCATCAAGAATAATAGCAGTTTACGAAATTTACTGATTCGCAAGACAAAAACTCCTTTACCGGGATGATCGATCGGCCCTTTGACACGACGGCGCGCCATAGGGTCGGCGGCGTTCAATTTCAGCGGCAGCACAGTAATATGCTTTATTGTCTTTGCTTTTCTTGCGGGGATGTCCGCCGCGCGGCGGCCGCCTAAACCAATAAAATCAATAAAACGATCTAGTTCATGTGTAATTCCGGCCATTTTCCGCAAGATTTTAGTAAATTATACCACGCAATTAAACTAATTACAACCAATAAACCGGGTTATTTCCTCAAATTGGATAGGCAAGTTTATTTTATTTATTGTTCTGGTTTTATTTACTTTTACCACATTGGCAATTGATTTTATAGGCGATTTGGCGTATGCTATTTTTATCTTTAAAATTTCCGGAAGGGGAACATCCTGCTATGCTCACGCTGGACAGTATTTATCACGCCGCCTTCACTATGAAGAATGTTGTGCGCAAAACCGACCTGATTCACGCGCCCCGACTCTCGCAGGGCTGCAAAGTTTTTTTGAAAACTGAAAATTTGCAGGTGACCGGCTCCTTTAAGGTCAGAGGGGCCTACTATAAGCTTTCGCAGCTCTCGGACGAAGAGCGCGGGCGCGGGGTTATCGCCTGCTCGGCGGGCAACCACGCGCAGGGGGTGGCGCTTTCCGCCGCGCGGATGGGCATTCCCGCCACCATCTGCATCCCCGGCTCGGCCCCAATCTCGAAGGTCGAGGCCACCCGCAGCTACGGCGCCAACGTCGAGCTGGTCAAGGGCGTCTACGACGACGCCGCCGCGCGAGCGTCCGAGCTTCAGCAGCAGACAGGGGCAACCTTCATCCACCCGTTTGACGACGAGCGCGTCATCGCCGGGCAGGGCACGATCGGGCTTGAGATTCTTGATCAGTTGCCCGAGGTGGATGCCGTCATCGTACCGATCGGCGGCGGCGGGCTGATTTCAGGCGTCGCGTTCGCGCTCAAATCCTTAAAGCCGGGTGTCAAGGTTTATGGTGTGCAGGCAGCGGGCGCGCCGTCGATGCAGCGCGCCGTCGCACAGCACGAGCGCAAGGCCCTGCCTACAGTCGCGACAATGGCCGACGGCATCGCCGTCAAGATGCCGGGCGCTTTAACCTATGACATCTGCTCGGAGTATGTCGACGAAATTGTCACCGTCACCGACGATGAAATCTGCGCCGCGATTTTGGCGCTGATTGAGCAGCAGAAGATGATCGCCGAGGGTGCGGGCGCTGTGGCGGTTGCAGCGGTACTCGCGCACAAGCTGCCGCTAGACGGCAAAAATGTGGTCTGCCTCGTGTCGGGCGGTAACATCGACGTGACGATTCTCTCCCGTGTAATCAACCGCGGCCTGCTCATGGCGGGGCGCACGGCGCGGCTGCATATTGAGCTTTCGGATACGCCCGGGCAGCTTGTGGCCGTTTCGGCCATTCTGGCCGAGTGCGGTGCCAACGTCACCGACGTCGATCACAACCGCACCAGCAACAACAAGAATATCACCGACTGCTTTTTGGACATTGCGATCGAAACCCGCGACCACGCGCATGTTGAGCAGATTAAAAAGGTGCTGACCGACAGCGGATTTAATGTAACCGAGATATAGCCGTTGGCGGGGCGGGCGATTTTTTGTAAAAGGCGGGTGTATCGGGGCCTATCGGTTTTGATTCGCAGTCCCATGCCTAATCGGCGTTTCAACCGTGCGGTGGGGCAACCCGCCGCGCCGCGCAAGAGGCCGCCTCTCAGAACCCCTCAGGATCGCCGCATAACAGCGCTGTGGGCGGATTAGACCGAGCCCCGGCCAGCGTCGCATTGCGCGGACTGCTCGCCCTTTACCGACGCAAGACCCTGCTCAATGATGTACCGCAGCATCTGGGTCTGGGTGGCGTCTTTAAACTGTTCTTGTTTTAAGCGTTTAAACATCGGCTCCCATTCGGGCTGTAACGTAATCAAGACTCTTTTGGGATTTGACTTGATAACCACCCCCTTAGGTGTATCACTGTACTATCATATACACTTGAGGAAGCGATTTAAAAATGGCTACCAAAAAACCGCGCTATATGATTTCGGTTGATCCCGATATGTTTAACTTAATAGAAGATTTTCGTTTTGGACGGCGGTTCCAGACCCGCTCCGAAGCGACCGCTGAGCTGATCCGGCTGGGACTTGAGGCACTCGAAAAGCAGCGGCAAGCGCAAACCGGCTCCAGCGAAACGCCCAAAAATTGAATGGCTTAAATTGAGAAGAAAATCACCGGGTGCTTGTGCTATAATAGCAGCAACGGTGATTTTTGCATTGACTAAAAGTACAAAAGGGAGGGCACGTGCGTATGACGCAAAACGAGATGTGGCGGGCGGTTTGTGAGAACGACGACGCCTTTGACGGCGTATTTTTTTACGCGGTTGAATCGACCGGAATTTTTTGCCGCCCTTCCTGCAAATCTAAGGCGCCAAAACGCGAGAACGTCCGCTTTTTTGACTCTGCGTCGGCGGCGCGCGCGGCGGGCTTTCGCCCCTGCAAGCGCTGCCGCAGCGATCTTGCCGACTATCAACCGATGCGCGACATCGCCGAAAAGGTGCGGCTGCTGCTGGAGGATTCGTTTGCCGCCGATCAGGATCGTGCGCTCGCGCTACGCTGTCTTGGATTGTCGCGCCGGCGGCTGGCTGAAGTTTTTCTGGCCGTCTACGGCGTGACCCCCTCGGACTATCTGGCCCGGCTGCGGCTTGAGGCCGCAACGCGGCTGCTGGCTGACACCGACGATGCGATTATCGATATCGCCTATTCGGTCGGCTTTGGGGGATTATCCTCCTTTTATCGCTTTTTTAAAGGTCAGACCGGCCTCTCTCCCGCCGCTTATAGAAAGGAGCACCAAAAATGACGCAATATGCCTACTACCCGTTTCGGTTCGGCCTGCTTAAAATCGGCTATGCCGATGAAGCAATTGTTTCGCTCGATCGGGTCGCACAGCCCGACGACGACTATCTGCCCTGCCCGCTGACCGATGCAGCCTTTGCACAGATTGGCGAATATCTCGCCGGAAATCGCACGTGTTTCGACTTCCCTTATCTACTGCGCGGTACGCCGTTTCAGCAGAAGGTCTGGCGCGCGCTGTGCGATATCCCTTACGGCGAAACCCGCAGCTATAAGCAGATTGCCGAAGCAATCGGCAGTCCCAAGGCCTGCCGCGCCGTGGGCATGGCCAACCACCGCAACCCAATGATGATCGTCGTGCCCTGCCACCGGGTCGTAGGCGCTTCGGGCAGCCTGACCGGCTACGCGGGCGGGCTGGAGATGAAGTCGGCGCTACTGGCACTCGAGCAAAAACGTTGAGAAGCTATTTGAATCAAAAATGAAAAGTGATGCTACGCTGCACGCGGTGCGTTTTGGACCGTGGCGGTGCGCTTTACGTTTGTGCAACGCGCAGCGTACGAGCAGCTGTAAGGGTGCATAATGAGGGTGGCAAAAGCAATCTGTGGTCAGCCATTAAATAAGAGGGTTTAGGCGGGCGCGCCCGTTCTTGCCTCGCTATGTGTGCTTTTGAAGATTATTATAAATACGTCCGCGAAGCGCGTTCACCGCGCACTGCGTTCAGTAGGGCCGTCCCCCGCATGGAGACGGCCCTACTGAACGATCCTGCTTTCAATGGTCACCTATCCTTTTCATAGGTATAGATGCCCAGCCGGTTATTGGTGATATATAAAATCGGAACCAGCAGCTTTTTAATGCCCGGCAGCAAATGCCGCATCTCATCGGTAAAATTGATCAGACCGGTCTGCCGGAGTTCCGGGCACAGACGCACCACTTCGCTGCCGTCTTTGACGCCCCAGTTAAATTGCGCGCCGGTTTTCTTAACGGTATCATGCATCCCCCCTTTATTCACCAACCCTTTGTACAGCAGATCAAAATGGGCTTCAAAGCGATCAAAACCGCCGGTGAGCACGCTAAGGAGCCGCGCGACCTCGCCCTCGTGAAGGTACATCAGCATGCCCTCCGAAATGATCAGCAACGGCTGACCGTTTGTTTCGACCGCCCGCGTCCAGTTGGGATCCAGCGCGGATTTAGGAATATCCCGCACACGGGGATGCGCCTCGAAAAATAACCCGCGCTGCGCGATCACCTCAGGGAAATCGAGGTTGTACCAGCGAATTTTGCCGTTATCCACACGGGTAAACCGGGTGTCGAGTCCGCTTCCCACCGACACGACGACACAATCAGGATTTTGGCTAATAAACGCCCGCGCTTGATCATCCATCATCTTGGCGCGTGCGAGAACGCCGTAATAGGACATTTTCCCGCTTTCAAACTTAGAAAAATCGTAGTCGATGGCCGCGACCATTTCGGCGGCCTTCCGATCGTTGATGACCGGGGCGCTGCTCGCCGCGTCCTTTGCCCTGACATAAAGTGTGATTAACAGCGTCTCCATGACGCCGTCGAGCTTAACCGGCATATGCATTCCTCCCTTATGTGACGTGTTGTAAAATTGGTTAGTTTTAACTAACCAACCTGTCGCTAACTATACGCTGCCCTGTCCCCTTTGTCAAGCATCGGATTGGATTTTATTGGAGAAAGCAATGACCGGTGAGAAGATGTATTTCCGGTATTTAAGATACAGGGCCACCCTAAGGGTAGCCCTGTATAAGCTTACAGCCAAAAATTTGAAAACAGGAACGAAATTGATACAGATGCTTTGCATCTTACAAGGCAAAAGACTCAGACGGGCTGGCGTTTACCAAAGGCCGGCAATGCGGCTAGACGCAAAATATCGCGGTTAAATTTCTTATTTAACTGCGCAGACAACCCTTAAGCCCAACCGCATACAAGTAGGATGCTTATCAATAAAAGTCGACTTGCTTTTAGGCCGCCAAGGTAAGCCTGTTTTTAAGCTGTCTGATTCTAGAGACTTAATTTTTTAAAAGTAATCGTGGCGTGTTGACCAAAGGGCCTACGGTGTTACATCACCTTGTCAAGATCGCGCCGCAGCCGCTTGATGATACGCTTTTCAAGCCGTGAGATATACGACTGGCTGATGCCGATCATGTCGGCCACCTGTTTTTGAGTGCGCTCTTTGCCGTCTAAGAAGCCGAAGCGCAGCTGCATGATCAGACGTTCCCGCTCGCAGAGCTTGTTGATGGCGTCGGCGAGCATGCTCTTTTCGGCGTCCTGCTCAACGGGGCGGTTAATCGAGTCAGGCTCAGTGCCCAGAACATCCGAGAGCAGCAGTTCGTTGCCGTCCCAGTCGATATTCAGCGGCTCGTCGATCGACACCTCGTTTTTTAACGGCTGGCACTTGCGCAGATACATGAGAATCTCGTTCTCGATGCAGCGCGAGGCGTAGGTCGCAAGCTTGATGCCTCTGCTCGGGCAAAAGGTGTTGACGGCCTTGATCAGCCCGATAGTACCGATCGAGATCAAATCCTCCACTCCGAGGCCGGAGCTCTCAAACTTGCGCGCGATATACACGACCAGCCGAAGGTTGTGGGTTATAAGCTGCTGGCGCGCTTCAAAATCCTTCTGCTCAAGGCGGATAAAGATGACCCGCTCCTCCTCGCGCGAGAGCGGCGCGGGCAACGTCTCGGGGCCGTGTATGTAATGCACCGCTTCGGTCAGTCCCATCCGCCACAACAGCAGATAAAGCCGCAGTCGCAGCGCCCCGCAGAAGATCCCCACTGATTTTTTCATGATGTTTACGCCCCCACTTTCTGTACTTGTTGCGAATATTAGAGCGGATGCAGCATCCGCGTTGAAGGATCGGCCGACGATACGCCATCCAGCGCCTGCGGATTGCAGACCGCGCGGTAATCGTCCGCACCCAGCGGTCCGGCCAGCACCGCGATGTAGCAATCTTTAATTTTTCGGGCCGCCTCGCCCGGCAGGCGCACCAACAGCGTCTCAGGCAGAAAGGCGGGTAACAGCCCCGAGCCCTCCAGCGTTTTAAAGGGCACGAGCCGCAGTCCCATGGGCGGCGTCGCCGTCAAATCAAAGTCCTTTAGCGCCTGCGGCATGGCGCACCCGAGCGCCGCCTCTTCGCAGACGATGACCGGGCAGTGCGAGAACGGCTCGACCAAGCTGCTGCCGGTGTCTAAAAGCGCGGGGAAGACGCTCACCGCCCCTGCGTGCAGCACGGTTATTTCGCACAGCGCCCCCTTGGGCGCACCGCGTGAGAGCAGGCGGGATAAGCCGCCCGCAATGAAATAAGCCGCAATACAACATCCGATGAGCGCCGCCGCGCCTATATCAAGGTAGACCGCCCCTTTTGAGACGAGCATTCCGCGCGGGCGCAGCGTCACCGACAACAGCAGCAGCAGGCCCGATGTGAGCAGGCTGACCGTGAACAGACTGAACACCGCCAGAAATATGCGCCGAACGCCCTTGCATCCAAAGGCGGCAACCGACATAACAGCCGTGAGCAACAGTTTATAAGCCAGCAGTAGCACGCGGTTATAAACCGGCACAAAGATGATGAGCGCGCCAAAAGCGCCGAGCACAGCCGCCAGGCACAGCCGCCAAAATACTGGCTGCCGACGCAGCAAAAGCGCCGTTATCCGCAGCAGGATAAAGTTGACCATAAAATTGATGACGAGCAGAACATCAACATAAACGACGGTGGGCAAGGCTCTCTCCCCCTTGTACATAGGAGTATACCGCGACAAAGCTTCAATAATTGTCAAAACCACAGAGCTTGTACTGGGCAGCATTTGTCCAAGATACTGATTCTGATGCGGTTTTTGAGGACAATCCGACAATTTTGCAAAAATTTTTAGATCGGTGTGCATCGCAAATCGGCTGTATCTCTACGCGGGCGGCAGCCATTCTGAAACCTTTTTTACCGCTTTGGCATAGGATGAAGCAAACCATTTATTGGAGTTGATTTATGATGCCTTGCAGATGTAACAGCACTTCTGTCGCATCCGCTTCTGAAACAGAAAACGTCGCCGGAACCAGCACCAACGGCACCTCCGGCGGATGCGGATGCGGGAACAGCCAACGCGCCGTCACAACGACGGTTTTGGGAACCAGCACAACCAACGGCAACAGCAACAACCTGTCCGGCAATCGTGGA
>DALYYK010000037.1:0-12132 GCA_031983305.1 Candidatus Fimivivens sp.
CTGGTAGGGATGTAGCACAAAGGCCAGATAATTGTTAGGTGTCGCGGAAAAAATCGGGACCATCTCGTCGGCGCGGTAGGCTTTGCTGCGCAGCCGACCATCGTCAAAATACATCCACTCAAAGGAGACGCCGCATTTGGACATCTCCTTGGCCTCCTCAAAGCGGCGGCTGTCGGCCATCGTGGTGTCCATCGCGTCCTCCAGCGCCGCCTTATAGGCAGGGTCAGCTACATCAATGCGCAACCCGCGCCCCATAAAAAAGGCCGTCGCAATCTTGGTGATGTACTTGGCGTAGGCGTGGGATATGCGGTTATTGGGCTTGTCAATGTCCATCGTGCGGCGCTGTATTGCCGTGTCGTTGCGGTAATAGCTGTTGAGGGTGTGGTAACGCTTTTTGTTGGTCTCATGCTTGCGCAAAAAATAGCCGATGGCCTTTGGCGTGATCTGCGTATCCTCGGCCACCGATAAGATCAGCGGCGGGTCAATCCTGTTTTTAATGTCCTCCTGCATTATAGGCCGTACCTCCTTTTCCCGATTTTCATCCGGCGCTGCGGTTTAACAAAATGCTCGGCGATGCCGGTGACCGCGTCGGGGGCGTCATCGTGGGCGTTTTTGCCGGATTTTTGATAGCTGATCATCGCCTTGTAAAACTCCGGCCAGCGGTCGCGCCAGTTGACCGGGAAGTAGACATGCTCCATGACCCATGTGGCGTTGGTCAGGATGCGCGATTTTTTATTTTGCGACTGGTGAAACCACTTGACCACGCAGCGGCGGTTGCCCTTTTTGCGCAGCCGGTCGGTCACGTTGCGGGCAAAGCCGCGCCCGCCGTTGTTGCTCTCGATCTCGGCCACATTGACGGCGTCGCGATCGAGCATGTTGGCGACAGCCGGCTCGGTCTCCTCCATCGCCGCCTGTGTGTAGATGATGTCGATGATATACGCCTCGCCGCCGATATCGTGGTAATCGATGCTGCACAGGTAGTCGTCGCCGGTATCGGCGGTGTCGGTGTAGTTGTACACGCCGCGGGAAAGCACCCGGCCGCGCGCGTCGGTCGGCAGCGCATCGTAGGTCTTGAGCGTGCTGTACAGCCGGCCCTTGAGGTCGATCGGGATCTGCTGGTAATTGGCGCTGGCGATCTCCTCCGACATGGCGCGGATTTTCATCTCGTAGGATTCCCGTGACAAAATCTGCGGGCAGAGCATCGTGCCGTCATCCTGCAGCGCCTTGAGGATCAGCTTGCGCACCGGTATCCCGATGGACTCAAAATACTCGATGGCGCGCCCGGCGAGGTCCTTGGACGACCAGCGCGTCATGATGATGATGATCTTGCCACCCTCCTCCAAGCGGGAGAGCATGGTGTCGGTAAACCACTTCCAAAGCTCCTCGAGGTGGTTGTCGTTAAACGCCTCGAGGGCGTTTTTGATCAGGTCGTCGATGATCATCAGGCTACCGCCAAAGCCGGTGGCCGTGCCGTCCGGGCTGGTAGCCAGATAGCTGGCGTACTGCCCCTCCAGCGCCCAAAGATTCATCGAGCCGTCACCGCGCTGGATGCGCGTGTCGGGGAAGATGTCGGAATAGACGATCTTGTTGGGATCGGCTTTGACCTCTTGGATGCCATTGCGTACCGTCTTTGAAAACGTGGTGGAAAGCGTCGTGTTGTACGATCCGGTCATCACCTTTTCGGTGGGGTTTTGCCCAAAGGCCCATTGCGTGAACAGGCCCGCCGTGCGGCTCTTGCCGTGGCGGGGCGGCAGCGCGATGACCATGACCTGCTCGTCGGACTCGTAAAAATCCTGTAGTTCATCGCAGAGCCGGATCAGGAAAGGGCGGTCAGGCTGGTAAAAGTCCGGGGCGCGCAGGTTGCAGTAGGTAAAAAAATCGCGCCGGGCCAGCTCCAGCTTGGCGCCCATCGTGAGGATCTCGTTACCGCTTTGCTGCAGCTCCTCCAGCTGCGCCGGCGTCAACGCCTCAAAGGGGTTAGGCTCTTTGGCCTCGGCCGCCGCGTCGAGCTGCTGCGCACGTTCCATTTCGCGCTCCATATAGGCGATGAGGCCAGCCCGGTTGGGCAGGTCGGCTTTAAAATTACTTTTAAAAGTCTCCGCATTTTTAATCTGCTCGGCGTGTGCGACCATGCTTTGCAGCTGCTGCAGCTTGGCGTTTTTGCTCTTTGCCAACGGTTTGGGCCTCCTCTCTTTTGGATGTCGCGCCTGACGCGCCGAGAAATCGCCTGTGACGTGCGCCGACTAAACGCGCCCGCTTGCCGGTCTGCCAATTTTTAAAGCAGATTAAAGGATTTTAAAGGCGTTTTGGGCGGCAAAAACATAAAAGCAAGACTGTGCGGTGCTCAAACCGCTGTCGGACGGGCTTCGCCATCCGAGCTCGGCGCTGATGAGCTCGCTTATCTTGCTTTTATGTATGCCTGCCGCCGCCGTGGGGACGTATCAACCCACCTTGGCAGCAGACGCTTTTAAAGATTTTAAAAACTGTTGTAAAGCTGATAGGATAACTCGACGGTGTGGGGATGTCCTGCAATGGACAACCTGACCTTGACGCGGCGGCGGTGCCGGTCGATGCCAACGATCTGATTTTTAAAATTTAGCAGAACACCGGCTTTGATCTCATAGGTGTGATTGTCGATGTACCGGATGACGCTGGGTTCCAGCAGATCGCTGCTCGCCCACACCAGCCAATCGACCTCATGCGCCGGCAGCGGACTCGGCTTGCCGCCGGTGGATAGAATGCGGATGACGCCCGGCGTCCGGTTGAGCAGGTGATAGGCGGCGTCATCCAGCTCAAGATTAACAAACACATATCCGGTTATGAGCAGATGCGGCTCTTGGCGCCATTTGCCCCCGCGGCGGATCATGCGGTTTTCGGTGAGGATGATCGCCTCGATGCCTTGACTGGTTAAATCCTGCCGGACGTCGTCCTCCTTGCCCGATAGGACATGCAGTACATACCACTGTTTCATGATGGCCCCTCCTGTTTCTCGGTCCTGATGGCCCTGACGATCTGATCGTAGAGGTCGGGATGCTTTTTGGCCAGCACATCGAGCAGCAGCGTCTGGTTGGCCTCCAGCGCCGCCTCGCGCTCGGTCTTGAGGCCGGCGTCGATCTTGCGCTTGTAGGTGGCCGCGCGGATTAGGCCGGTGGCCTCCTTGAGCAGATCGGTGGGGTCTATGTCCTCCCACTGCTCAGTGGGGACGGCGCTGATCGCGTTAAAAACGTTTTGGCTGGCGACCCGCAGGATCGCCTCGCCGGTGTCGAGATCGGGGTACTTGTCCAGCTCCTCCATGAGCATCCGCATATTTTCCTGCGTGAGCTTGAGCTGCTCGACGGTGGCCAGATAGCGGCGGGCGTAGCGACACACCGCCATCTGCGACAGATTGACCTGCTGCTTGGCCAGATACTCGACAACCTCGCGGTAGGGCGCTCCGGCCAGCAGCATTTGCTCGATCGTGTAGCGCTGCTCATCCGGCAGCTTGTCGATGGTGCCGGTGCTGCGGCGTCTGCGTTTTGCCATAGCTGCCGCCCCCTTACGCCTGTACCATCTTGTCGATGATCTCGCCGCCGAGCAGCCGGATGCCCTTTGCAGTGACCTTAGCCTCCAGATCGCGGTAGTCCTCCGCATCGGCCAGCTCCACGGTCTGATGGCTGTACACGTTTCGCAGGACGATATAGCCCTCATCCGACAAAAAGTTGATGCAATCGAGATAGTCCGTCTCGGAAATCTCATCGAGCGCCGCGCCGACGCCGGACAGGCGCTCATAGCGGTGACGCAGGATATTGATGGTGCGCAGCACCCTGCCGTTGTTGGCCGCAAACTCGGACGCGCGCATTTTGCGCAGCAGTGCTTTTTTATCCACGGTTATTGCCTCCCTTGCTCATGCTCAGCAGCAGGTCATACATCTTGTCGAGCTTTTTATCGGTATTGGCCTGCGTGCGGTAAAAATCATCCTTGGTGAGATATTTATCTTTGATATCGCCGACGGTGCATTTGATTTCATCCAGCTCGCCGGTGGTATCGTTTTTAAGTGTTTTCATTTCATCCTTGGTCACATAGGTGAGCTGGATGTTTTGGATGTCCTTGCCGTGGCCGTCCACGGTGGACATGGTGCGTTTCAAAAAATAGATGATCGTACCGATGGCAAGACTCACCACCGTTGTGATAGTCCACCATGATTCCGCGCTGATGCCGCTTGCCATATGCTGATCCTCCGTCTACGTCAAAAAATAAAGGTAGGCTGGTTACTATAAACCAGTCTACCTTTAAAAGTGCGAAGCATTGTAGATGAAATACTTCAATATTTTACTTCGCTTATGAGCTGTTATTTATTTGATCCTCCCCTTGCTACCCACCCCAGCGCAAAGGCCAAGATCGGCAGCAGGGCGATTAACAGCGTTAAGCTCCAACCAATGGTGATGTGCATTTAGATTCCTCCTTAATACTGTTATTTTGCGGCTCTTGCGATAATTTCCAAAAACCTTGGCATCGACGCCTTTTTAGTCTCTCTCCACGCTGCGCTCCTGGGACGCCGGCGCGGAGCAGGCGTAGACGGTACGCACATCTTTTTGGCGTATACGGCGCACCCTGCGGCATCAAAGAAATCCTCACTATCACGCTCCTGCTCAGCCAGCAGCAGGCCGTAATCAATGCCGCATTCATAGGCGGTTATCAGAGCTTTTATTATTTCTTCGCTGTTCATATGTCCTCCTGTTATTTAGTGGTCTATGCAAAAACCAAAAACAGTCCCCATAGGCACCAAGGCGATTTCGTAAAGTAGGTTGCTGTGCCAACCGCAACGCAGGCGGCTATTTTGACCATAGCTTCAGGCCATCCCATCATTGCCATCCCTTGCTATCTATTAGCCTTACGGCTGGCCTTGGCAGTTTTGCGCCGACCATGCTTTTTATTCTTTTTGGACTTCTGCGCCGGGGCCTGCTGAGACTTTGCCCAATGCACCAGCGGGTTGTTGATATTGGTCATATCCACTATGGCAGACGCTTTGCCGCCAAGATACTCCATCGCATACGTCTCAAAGTCTTTGGGCACAGGGGTAAACCCTTCGGGGATAAAATTTTCTTGCAGTCTAATTAACTCACCTGTGTTAACGTTCATTTTATATTCCTCCAAATTACAATTTATTGGCTCGCAGCCGATGAAACGATTTAACCTTTTCCACCGCCACCGCCCGATGTCCGGCATTTTTAATCTTGTCCACCTGCCCTAAAGCCCAAGAGAGCATCGCATCGGCATCAAGGCCGGCTGCGATGCTCTCCTGCATCCGCTGCATCACCCGGTCGATGGATGGGTATGTGCGCTGCAGCTCCTCATATTTCATAGGCTGATTTCCTCAAAGGTGACTTGCCCGTCCATCGGGCGCGCCCGCACCTGTGTGGTGATGTCGGACACCAGCTCCCGGATATACCGCTCGGACAGATCGTACTCGCGCGCCAGCTCCACAAAGTTAAAGCCGTCAAATTTGCGTTTGATCTCGGCGTTGCGCGGGGTTTTGAGTAGCTCCGAGTACTTTTGGATGTAGATGGTCTCCCCGCCGAAGCGGCGCGTCAGCTCAATGTACTGCCGCATCCCCAACAGCTCGGCCAGCTCGCGCTGGTTGGCCGGCAGCTGCTCGAGGCTGATCTGATCATAAACCGCCATCACGCCCCACCCCTAAGTCGTTTTTGCTGGGCCGAGACTACATAGCCCTTGATGATCTCGATGAGCTGCGCGCCCTGTGCGTAGGTGAGCCACGCGAGCGGGCTTTTGCGGGTGGTATCCAGTCCAAACTGGCGCTTGATGATGCCGCAGAGCCGGTCGCCCAGCGTTGCGCTGCTGGGCGGGCTGGCGGCCTCAAGCTGGTACATCAGCGCCCACACCTTGCGCTGCTGGCCCTCGGTGATGCCGCCGGGCGCCGCCTCGTGCTGCTTGGGCCTTTTGCGCAGCTGCTGCCCGCCCGCCGGCGTCATCCGGCGCTTAAGCTCCGCGATGACCGTAACGGCCTCAGCTGGCGTCAGCTCGGATACACCGTCTTTGCCGGTAAGCGCTGATACCAAAGCGTGCAGCTCGTCATCACGACCTCGCTGCCCCTTGATGCCAAGGGCTGCGCCCAAGGTATAAATATCTTTGATTTGCGTTTTACTGATTTTGGCCATTTGCGTCCTCCCTTGTTATCCATGTTGTTGCCACCTGTCCCACTCGCGGCACGGACTGATCCGCATCGGTATGTACTGGCCGTCGCGCCGCGGCCTCATAGGCAGCTCGCGCCCAAACAACCCGCAGGTCGCGCGGCCGGCGCCGGGCTGCTGCTCTAAAAACCGGCATATCGCATCGCAGGAGCAGGCACGCACCCGGCTCAGAGCGCCTCCACAGACACCTTTGGCGTCTGCTCGACCACCACAGCGGCGTTGACCAGCCGCAGCACCCGATCGATCTCCCCGGCCTCGGGCAGCTCGCCGGTCTCGCTTTGCGCCTGCATCAGCTGCATCAGATTGTCCCATACAGCTGCCTCCGCGATAAAAAAGGCATAGTCGCCGGCGGCCTTATCATCAAAACCGCCTATGGCCATGAGATTCTTTTTGTCGGTCTCATAGTTGACGCCTTTAAGCTTTTTGGCCAGCAGCTCCTTTTGCCGGCCGTCGCAGGGGAGCTGCGCGATCACCTCGGCCATGCCGATGCGCGCGTAGTTGCCGAGCCATAGTCCAGCGATTAACCGGCTGGCCGGCGCGGACAGCTTTACATCGCACTTTTCGGAGACGACATCCTTGTACACGGTGCCAAAGATTTTTTGCAGCAGGATGGGATACACTACCTTAACGTTGTCGGCCACAACGGACACCGCCTTAGCGGTAAGGCCGGTGTAGGTCACCGACTTAAGCTTGGTGTCGGTGAGATCCTCGGCGGCCTGCTTGAGCAGCTCGGCCTCTAATGCAGTTTTTTCAGCGTTGAGCGCGGTGACCGTGCTCTTAATTTCTGCCAGCCGGTCGATGGCCTTTGCCAGATCAGCCATGCACATCAACCCCCTTGATGAGGATTTCCTTGACCAGCGTTTCGGCGCAGGCCCGGCACATCTCCATGTCGGATACCGTGATCACATCCTCCACCGCGCCGCAAAACCGGCAGGTAGGCACACGCTTTTTAACGATGATCTCACCTCGCGGCGTGGTTTCCATGTCCACGGCGGTGCCGGGGAGCATACCGATCTCGGCTCGCAGCTGCTTTGGGATGGTGATACCGGACTTGCTGGTAAGCCTTTTGCTAACCTTCATTTGCTTTAAACCTCCTATGTTATGTGAATCTTTTGAGCCGGATATCCGGCCCTGAAAAGCGGACCGGTTCAAAATATCCCTGCAGACGTGAGGCGATGCGCTCCTCGTACCGGCCCCGCAAAGACTGCATATCCAGATTGGTGTTAATAATCATGGGCCGTCGATGGGTGAGCCGCGCGTTAATGATGTCGTACACCGCCGCGGTGGTAAAGCGCGTAGAAAATTCGGCGCCGAGATCGTCAATGATCAGCAGATCACAGCCAAGGATCAACTGGCGGTACTCGCCGTTGGTAGTATCCTGATTAAACTGCTCACGCTCCAGCTTGCCCATCAGATGCGGAGCCGAGGCGTAGATCACCAGATAACCGCGGTGTACGATCTGATCCGCTATGGCCAGCGACAGGTGGGTTTTGCCCAATCCTGTGCCGCCCCAAAACATCAGACTTTTACTGCCCGCGCCATCAAATTGCTCGGCATACCGTTGGCAGCTGCGCAGCACCTTAGCCATACGCACCCGGTCATTGGGCGGGTAGTAGTCCACCGCAAAGGCAGCAAAGCTGCTGTTTTGCACCGGAGCACGATCGGACAGCAGATTGTAAGCAAGGTCTTTCAAAATGTCCTCTTGGCAGCCGCATATCTTGCCATTTATATTGCCGGTATCCCAGCAGATTTTGCAGGTATATTGCGGTGCAAGATACTTTTCAGGCACACCCAGCCGGTAAATTAGGTCGTTAAGGGTTTCAAGTTCGCGTTTAACAAAAGTTTTCACCGCCGTCAGATCGTTTTGCCAATTAACCGATTCAAGCACCATTTTCATATTGGCGCCGCGCAACACCTCCTGCTGGGCGGCGACCTCCGGGTATAGCTCGGGCAGCTTGGCGCGATCCTGTTCCCATTGCAACAAGGCGCACTGTCGGCGTGCATCCAGCTTTTGCTGGGCGCGGCGATATAATTCGATTGGGTAATTCAAAATCTATCCCTCCTATGTCAACGTCCTCACTCTGCATTCATCCGGGCTTGTGACCGGCGCTGTCGCCAGCGGCTGCATTAAGGCGGGGCTGTCGGCCCCTAACCGATTTTGATAAGCTCAATTTGCTGGTTGTTCGCTATAAAGTGCTTTTTTAAAGCGCTAAAGGACGACCATTGCGGGGAGAAGGTTTCATACGTAAGATTGTTGTAACGCGCGGATAGCTCCTTCTGAGTCCGTTTCGGGAGTTTTTTAAAGTCCGCCTTCTGTTTTGCGCCCAACAAGGAACGTACCTTTTTTTGAAAAAAACGCCGCCGCTCCTCGCAATCCTCTGTCAGCCATTTGCCTTTAAATTCCCCGCTGATGTATACCATAATCATGTTTTTATAGGTGCTTACGCGCTCCAGAATAAGCGTGACCTCATATTCGTCAACCTTTAGGCGCACCGAAGAATAAAACCCCTGCAGGGCTTTCTCAGCCTGCGCCCATTCTTCTTTTGTCATGGTCACGCCTGCCGATCCTGATCAAATGGCTGTGTCGTATGGCGGCAATTGGGGTGCCAGAGATAATCGTCTGATGCCCCCTTACGATACCCTTCGGCAAACCACTTCTCACGGTTGAGGTCATCCCCGAGCACATAGCCGGCATATAACATCAGCGGCACGGCAATCAGCGTGGCCGCCTCTCCGCCGGGCGCGCCGCCGTTGCGGGCGGCCAGAACAAAAAAGCCCTGCGCCACAAACAGCCCGACCCAAAAACCGGATAACAGGTATGTAATCGCCTTTAAAACCCGCTTTAACCGCATTTTAAAACCCTCCCGATGTGATGATTTTCATGGCTTTGGCCATTTTTACAAGGCCGCCGTAGCTCGTATCCTCGTTATCGACCGCGTTACTCCAGAGATTCATGGCGCCGCGCACACCCTGTTCCGATTGGGCAATGACGTGTAAAAACTCCGTTTCCTTTTCCATGCCGGCCAGCGCCGGGCAGAGCATCAGGATATCGGCCTTGCGTATCTGGTTGGTGTGCCGGATCTCGGTAAGCTTGGTGCGGTTGTTGATCTGTGCAAAGCTGGCCTTGCCGCGACTGCTGCGATTGGTGATCGTCTCCACATTGCCGATAAAGATAATCCCAAGGTCGGGATTACTGTCAAACAGCGCCCGGATGGACTCGATCGTTTTAATCGGCAGATGCTGGGCCTCGTCGATGATGATGACCTTTTTGCCGCCCTGCAGGTGCTCGTCGAGTTCCAGCCACATATCGTCTTTGCGGCCGATCGGGACTCTAAAGGTCTTGCACAGCAGCTTCAAAAACGCTGTGGTGCTGACCAGACAGGGGTTGACCGTCACATAGACGGCGCTGCTGGGGTAGTCGGCCACGTACTTTTTAGCTGCCTTGGTCTTACCGATGCCGGCGTCGCCGCACTCGATGGCCAGACCGCCCTTGAGGTGGCACAGCCGGATGGTGTTGTAGACGCCTTGGCTGATTGAGGTCGGCGCATAATCGGGGGTCGTGCTTTGGTAGACCTGCGCTGCCTCCTTGATCTCAAACAGCTCCCGCAGTCGGGCCTCAAACTTGCCGACGTCGCCGTTATAGGTGCTTTTGCGGTAGGTCGATAACGTGCCCGGCGAGTAACCGATCAGCGAGGCCGCCTTTTGTTGACCTCCGACCTCATTGATGTACTCCTCTAGACGCTGCTGCAGCTGCGCATCATATTGCTTTTCTGCCATTTTCATACCCGCCTTTCCGTTTATTTAAATGTGGCCAGTGTCCGCCGCTGGAGTAATCCCTATCATTACGATTGCGATAAACCCTGCCGACCTCGAGTGATGCGCGCATCATTTTTCATGACCCCTTTCATTGTTGCGTATCATTTTAGCGATATCTATCTCAGTCGGTGCGACTGTACCGTCCGTGCCAGAAGCCCTTAAAACCTGCCGTTCCGGGGCAGTAACCAGTTCCACCACATTGCTGGTGGGAACCAGCAGACCCTCGCGGCCCTCGTGCGCAGCGCGGGCAAACACATCCAGCATATTGATATGGCCATACTGCGCGATAACCGACTCGCGCCGGATGTCGGCGTCCTGCTTGGCGATTTTGCGCCAGCGGCGCTTGGTGGCCAATGCCGCCGATATATCCTCCTTGTTGGCGGTGTAGGTCAGCATCATATCGGTGCGTAGCGGCACGGTCATCATGTAGATCTCGCGCTCGTCGTACACGCGCACCTCGTTTAGCACCTCCGGATCATAGCGGACAAAAACCTTTTGCCCCTGCTTCATTAACAGCTCGTCGGAAAAATAGTACAGCCGTTCGCCACCGATCGTGACGTAGATACCATTTTTGCCGATGGTCTGCAGACGCGTGGAGCGCATCATCATGAGGTGCAGATCGTCCCCGGCGGCTTTTCTCACCGCGTGGAGGTTGTCCTGATAGACCTGCAGCTTGGTCTTACCGCGATCCTGCACCACCTTGCCGTTGTAAATCTGCATGTTAAAGTACCCCTCAATCATGTCGTCAACCACCTGCGCCAGCTGCCCATCGGTGGGAATGCGTCCTGATTTGAGCATATATTTGAGCTTTTCAGGCTTGGCAACCACGTTAGAACCGCAATAAGTATCAAACAGCTGCGATAAAAATGTAAAATTTCTAAACTCTCGTTCAATAATTTTCGCCTGCGCATTGCGCGGCAGCGCGTTGCACATCTGGATGCCGAGACGCGCGAGGATTGGCGTCGGCAGGTTGATTTTAACCTGCGTGGCCTTGGCACGGTGGCCGAGGCCGCCGATGTCGGTGGTGAGATACTCACGGCCGTTGTCAACGTACAGATACCGCGGGATGCCGTAGCGCTGGATCGCCTTGCGCAGCGCCAGCAGCGTGGCGTCGCTTGAGGGGTTGTCCGTTACCACCCAGCCGACATATATCCCCGAGCGGGCGTCGATAAAGGCCGAGAGGGTCAGCCGGCGCCGGCGCTCCTTGCCGTCCTCCGAGCGGGTGATCACGTCGATGCGATGGCCGTCCGCAATCCAATAATCGTTGGAGACCATATCGTCATACAGGCGATCCACAAACAGCCCGTACCGGTCGTTAAAGGCTTTGTCGCCCTCGCGGACCAGCGTGGCCACCGGGGCGGGCAACTGCTTGGCCCATCGGTGCAGCGTGCGATATGAGGGCATCATCTTGAGCAGCTGCGGGTTTTCCCGCCTAATGATCATCTGCGTGGCCTCCATGCATTTCTGCACTGATAAGGCCGTTTCATCCAGATAGCAATACTCAAAGAGATCTCTTATTTCCTGCGGGGCCTCGGTGATACCGCGCCGCCAAAGGCCACGCTTGTCCACAAGCCCGTCCCAATTCTGATTGCGGTATGCCTCCCACTTGCGGTACAGGATACCGGCCGAGAGCTGCACATCGGGGTAGTGCTCTGCGGCCACCGCTAAAAACACCTTATCGCCCTCAGCCTTGCTGCTGGCGGCGTTTCTGGCGTTCTGCCACGCCAAGAGTATTTGCACCCATTGAGTGATCTCCTGCCGCTGATCCGCGCTGTAGGCATCCAGCGGCTTTATCTGATCCGGCTGCTTAGCGCGCTTGATGCGCTGCAGCTCCGGGGGCAACTCCTCGCCATTTTGACGGTACCATTTAGCCTGCAGCGCAGCATCCAGACTATCGAGCGGGATGAGATAACATTTTCGCCCGTTACATCCAATCCCTTCCGATGCCATGATCCTCCCTCGGGTAATCTCTTTTATAATATTTCTCTGGGTGCAACCCCTTAATTTGGCTAGTTGTGCTACAGTTAGCTGTTCCAATGTGACTTCACCACCTTGCCTGCCTATATCAATCAGCTTGATAAAATTTTTGCCAGTCAAAATCTAATGCGGCAGCTATGCGCTGGGCAGT
>DALYYK010000038.1:0-10531 GCA_031983305.1 Candidatus Fimivivens sp.
AGCCAGCAGCAGCGGGAACAGCACCGCGCCTGAAAGCGACGCAAGCGACACAAAGCCCGAAACCGCCGCAATCAAAATACCGACCGTGAACACCACGCCGAACACCGGCGGGTTGATGGCGCACACCGCGCCCAAGCCGGTGGCGACGCCCTTGCCGCCCTTAAAGCGAAAATACAGCGGGAACATATGCCCTAAAATGGCGGCGTAGCCCGCCAGATAACCGCCGTAGGCCTGCTGCGCACCCGCGCCGAGCAGCAAAAACAGCAGACGTCCAAGCCAAACGGCCAGCACGCCTTTGAAAATATCGCCCGCAAAGGTCAGCGCCGCCGCCTTTGCGCCGTAGGTGCGCAGCATGTTGGTGGTTCCGGCGTTGCCGCTGCCATGGCTGCGGATATCCTCGCCGAAAAACACGGTCGAAAACAGCACGGCGCAGTTGATGCTGCCCAACAAATAGGCGACGGCCGCCGCGGCGAGAGAAGCTAACATCCATTCCATAAAAGCTTCGCCCCTTAGTTTTTCAGGCTTTGCATCGGCGCGGGAATGTAGCCGCCCCGGCGGATCATCTTCTCAGGCGAGAAGCCGTTGACGGGCATGACCGGCCCGCCGCCCAGAAGGCCGCCAAAGTTCATCTCGTCGCCGACCTTGTAGCCCACGGCAGGGATGACGCGCACGGCGGTGGTTTTTTGGTTGACCATGCCGATGGCTGCCTCATCCGCGATGATGCCCGAGATGGTTTCGGCGGTCGTCTCGCCCGGCAGCATGATCATATCAAGCCCGACCGAGCAGACCGCGGTCATCGCCTCGAGCTTTTCAAGCGAGAGCGCGCCGACTCTGGCCGCGTCCATCATGCCCGCGTCCTCCGATACCGGGATAAACGCACCCGAAAGGCCGCCCACACGGCCTGAGGCCATGACGCCGCCCTTTTTGACCGCGTCGTTTAAGAGCGCCAAGCAGGCGGTCGTGCCCGGGCCGCCGCAGCGCTCAAGGCCCATTTCCTCAAGGATATGCGCGACCGAGTCGCCGACGGCGGGGGTGGGGGCCAAAGACAAATCGATGATGCCAAACGGCACGCCGAGCCGCTCGGAGGCCTCGGCCCCGACCAGCTGACCCATACGCGTAATCTTAAACGCGGTTTTCTTAACGATGTCGGCAATCTGGTTGATCGGCAGGTCCTCGCTCGCACGCGCAAGCGCCGCGCGCACGACGCCGGGGCCCGAAACGCCGACGTTGATGATGCAGTCCGGCTCGCTGATGCCGTGGAAAGCGCCCGCCATAAAGGGGTTATCCTCCGGCGCGTTGCACAGCACGACGAGCTTGGCGCAGCCGATCGACTGACGCTCTGCGGTGAGTGCCGCCGTCTCCTTGACGATACGGCCCATCAGCGCGACGGCGTCCATGTTGATGCCCGCCTTGGTCGAGCCGATGTTGACCGAGGAGCACAGCAGATCGGTTTCGGCCATGGCGCGCGGAATCGAGCGGATCAGCTCTAGATCACCGGCCGAAAAGCCCTTTTGCACCAACGCCGAATAGCCGCCGATGAAGTTGACGCCGATCGTGCCGGCCGCCTTTTGCAGTGCGTGGGCATATTTGACCGGGTCGCCGCCCGAGACGCCCGCGAGCAGTGCGACGGGGGTAACCGCTACGCGCTTATTGATAATCGGGATGCCGTACATCCGCTCAATGTCCTGACCGGTTTTGACCAGATCTTTAGCCAGACGGGTGATCTTGTCATAGACCTTTTGGCAGGAGCGGTCGATGTCGCTGTCGGCGCAGTCGAGCAGTGAGATACCCATCGTGATGGTGCGGATATCGAGGCATTCATCCTTAATCATCTGCACCGTTTCGAGAATGTCGTTGATATTCAGCATAGGTTCCCCTTCTCCTTAAATGCGGTGCATGGCATTAAAAATATCCTCGTGCATGACATGGGCGATCAGGCCCATGCCCTTGACGGCCGTCTGCATCTCCTCAGAGAGCACCGAAAAATCGCAGGAAAGCTTTGAGATATCGGCGAGCATGACCATTGAGAAATAGTCGCCCATAACGGTTTGCGTAACGTCGATGATATTGGCGTTGTGGGTGGCGCAGATACCGGCGGCTTTTGCGAGAACGCCGACGGTGTCGCGTCCGACCACAGTGATAACAGCATTCATGAGCAGATTCCTCCTTAAAATAAGGGTGTTATCGCGGTTGAACTTATTATTCAGATACTGGGACTTCCTTTAAGTTCAACCGCATGCAAGCAAGATGGCGTTAGCAATCCGAGTGATAAATCAAACTGCTGTAGTAATCTATCATAACACAAAACAACGCGGGAAAACAATTCCCCGCGCTGTTTTTTCGCTTTTTAATAGCCCAAATTCTCACCGATCAGAATGACCTCGGTGCATTCAAAGCTGTTCATTGGCTGCATATGGATGACCATGCCGCGACAGATGCGCTCGGGGCTCGAGCAATCCTGACACTTTCCGGTCACGACGCAGGGCGTTTTGCGCTCTAAACGCTTGGCGTTCGCCGGGGCTGCCACATTGCGCGCACGGTCGATGGCGGCGGTGAGGTCGGGCGCGATTTTATTGATGCCGCAGACAAAATAAAGCTTTTTGCCGCCATAAAGCGTGGCCGACACACGGTTGCCCCCTCCGTCGATGTTGACGAGCTCCCCTGTCTCAGCGACGGCATTCGCCGATGTAATGTAGGTGGTAAATTCCGCAAAGCGCTTTACTTGGGCAGGATCTTTCCAGTGCCAGCAGACGGTGTTCTCTTTTTCAAGCTGTTCGTAGAGCCCCATGTCTCTCAGCGTGATGGAACCGCCAAATCCGATCGTCTCGCCCTTTAGCGCGTTGCATAGATAGGCGCTGGCCTCGGCGGCGGTATTAAAATATTGCGTTGAAAACCCGCGTCGTTTCAAATTTTGAAGCAGCTTGGTGCAATCCATTGGATATCTTCCTCTCGTTTGTTTGTTCTATTTTCGCACAGTGTAACGATAAAATCAACATTTTGCCAAACATTCGGCCATCTCACGAGGACGCCGCCGGCATTTTGCTTGCGGAAGGTGATGATGCGCGTGTCAGGCTATGGATAACAAGTTTTAGACAAATTGTACTGCTGCATAGGTCAATTCTATGCTATAATTGCCTTAGAACATCGCGGAATGCAATGCCGCAGAACTGATTGCCGCCGGACATGCGCATGGCGGCCAAACAAGGAGGCGCTTTGATGGCGAACATTTTTGACGGGCACACACATTCACGCCATTCCTTTGATGGCAGCGAGACGGTAGAGGCCATGTGCAAGGCCGCCGTTGCGGCGGGGGTGCAGGGCCTTACCGTGACCGACCACTGTGATTTGGGGGTCTATCTGCTGCCCGACTGGCGTGAACGGCTAACCGGCTCGGCGGCGGAGGTCAAGGCGGCGCGCACGCGTTTCGAGGGACAATTGACGCTCTCCTACGGCGTGGAGCTAGGACAGGCCATCCACGACATGGCGGCGGCGCGGCAGGTTCTGGCGATGGCCGATTATGACGTGGTGCTCGGCTCGCTGCACAACCTGTACCAGACCGAGGATTTTTATTTTTTACAGGCAAAAACCGGTGATAAAAAGGCGCTGCGTGAGCGGTATTTTGAAGAGCTGTTGCAGTTGGCAAAAACCGATACCTTTGACGTGCTCGCACATATTACCTACGCCTATCGCTATATGGGCTACGGCGACCATATTCCGCCGGTGCAAAGCTTTGAACCGATGCTGCGTGAGATTTTCGCGGCGCTGGCCCAAAATGGCAAGGCGCTGGAATTGAACACCTCGGGCCTTTACCGCAGCCCCAAGGCGCGCGCCATGCCCGACCTGTGGGAATTAAAGCTGTTTAAGGCCTGCGGGGGCGAGCTGGTGGCGCTGGGCTCGGATGCGCATCTCGCGGCCAATATTGGGCGCGGTATCGAAGAGGGACAGACGCTGCTGCGCGAGGCGGGCTTTGACTATCAGACGACATATCAGGCGCGAAAGCCGGTACTCTACAAAATTGATTAAGAGAGGAAAAGCCTATGCAAACAGGTGTGGTGGCCGCCGTTGACGGCGCGGACGGTCCAACGGCGGTTTATACGACGGTTATGATAGCACGGCCTGTTATCATCGCGGCCGGTTTGTGTGCGGCGGTGTTGGTCACGCTGGGTTTGTGGGTTCTTTTAAAGCCTAAATAGAAAGGGTTTAATTGAGCCCTGAGGAGAATAATCGCATTATAATGGAGGACAAGGCGATGATAAAAATAAGCACTATGGATGCCAGCTCGATCGGTATTATCGGCGGAGCGGACGGCCCGACCGCTGTTTATGTGGTAGGCAGACTGTGGCCTTTTATACTGGCGGCTGGTTTATCGATCGCGGCGCTGCTGGCGCTGCTCGTCTGGTTGTTTCTAAAGCGCAAGTAGTACCGTGGCAGCGCTTAATAACTGCTATAATATTGATTTTAGGTTTTAGATCAATATACCGTTAAAGTAAAAGGCGAATGCCGCTAAGGGCACAACGCGGGTATCGCTTGCCTTGAAGCGCGGCGTGTCAGGGCACCGCCGGTTCTTTGGCTTCTGTAAGCGTTAAGATGCCTTATAGCCAAACAGCTTGAACATCGGACTATCTTTACGATCTGTTTTGCGCTTCGCCGCGTTGTTGTCCTAGTCGGGGGTTTAGCCTGCTTTGCGAATAGCCTCGCCAGTCCCGCGGCGCTTCTTGAGTCGCTTGACGACAGCATTCAGGGGTTTTTGCAGCTTCTCAATAACAAACGGCGGCCCAGGTGTTCTACCTGTGGCCGCCGTTTTGGCGATTATAATCTTCGATAGCGCTCGGGGCGTATTCTGCCGCTTTCAAGCGCGGATGACAGTTGGTCAATCATTCTCTGGCGATCGCGGTTTAAAGTTCCGGAAAGCGCCACGTAGTTTGAGACATGGTTTGAACGCAGCACGGTGCCCTCGCTGTCGACCGATTCTAAAAACAGCTTTTGCTCCTGCAAATATTCAAGTGGCGAGAGAATCTCAAAACGCCCCTCGAGATAGTCCTGCGCCAGCGGCGTGCCCGCTTCAAGATGCAGCGTTAAGAGACCGAGATAGTCCGGCTTGGCCGCCGTGACCAGCTCGGCGGATTTAATGGCGTGCTGCTGTGTTTTGGGTCGCCCGCCAAGGCCGGTGATCAGCGTCATCGAGACCTTGATGCCCGCCGCCTTTAACCGCAGGCAGGCCTCGATGATCTCGGCGGCGGTGACGCCCTTTTTAACGTCCTGCAAAATCTCGTCGCTGCCCGACTCGGCGCCGATATAGACCATCTCAAGCCCGTGCTCCCGAAGAGAAACGAGCTCCTCGTGCGATTTAAGCAGCACATCCTGCGCGGCGCCGTACGTGGTGATGCGCTCTAAACGCGGGAACAGCGCGTAGGCCTTATCAAGAATCGTGATGATATCCGGCGTTTTGACGACCAGCGCGTCGCCGTCGGCCAAAAAAATACGGTCAACGTCAAGGCGGTGGCTCTGGCTGACCTCCTCAAGGTCGGCGATTACGTCGGCCAGCGGCCGCACGCGGAACGCCTTACGTTTATACATTGTGCAAAAAGTGCAGGTATTGCGGGCGCAGCCGATCGTCAGCTGGACAATCAGGCTGTGCGCCTCGCTTGGCGGACGGTAGACATCTCCTTCGTATCTCATGTCAAAAGGTCTCCTTTAAATGCGTGGTTTTATAGGCTTTTTCGGCGCAGCGCCGAGGACGGCAGCC
Organism: Candidatus Fimivivens sp.; assembly: GCA_031983305.1. Taxonomy (GTDB): domain Bacteria; phylum Bacillota; class Clostridia; order Oscillospirales; family Ruminococcaceae; genus Yanshouia. Next base: position 5,747 of record DALYYK010000038.1, read on the forward strand.
CCAGCTCCTCACGGTATTTTGCCACCGTGCGGCGGGCGATGACCGTCTTTTCCTTTTCGAGCAGCGCGGCCAAGGCGCTGTCGGAAAGCGGGTGGCGCGGGTCCTCCGCTTCAATCAGGCTCTTGATCTGATCCTTGACCGAGCGGCTGCCCGCGCTCTGGCCGCCCGCATCGTCGGGCAGCGCGCGGGAGAAGAAATGCTTAAAGGGGAAAACCCCGAACTTGCATTCGATATATTTGCCGTTGACCGAACGGCTGACGGTGGATTCGTGTACGCCGAGCTCTTCGGCAATATCCTGTAGGCGCAGCGGCAGAATGTCGCCGGCGCGCAAAAAGAAATCCTTTTGCCAGCGCACAATCGCCTCTGCAATCTGCTCGATGGTGTCGCGCCGGGTTTTGATCGCCTTTGCCACCCACATCGCCTGAGAGAGCTTGCGCTCGACATAGTCCTTGACCTCGTCATTTTTGTCGCATAGCGAAAGGTAGCTGCGATTGACGTTGATCTGGGCGCTGTAGCGGTCGTTATAACGGCAGGAGAGCGCGCCCTCCTGCTCGATGACGGTGACGTCGGGCAAAATGTAAACCGCGGGGCGGTTGCCAAAGCAGAAAGCCGGGCGGGGTTGAAGCGTCTTGATCAGCTCGTAGAGCGTGCGCACTTTCTGAGCCGGGCAGCCAAGCGCACCTGCTATTTTCTGAAAATGCCCGCGCGGCAGCTCTTGCAGATGGTTTTCTATGAGGCGATAGGCCAGCGGATCGTCAATGCCCCGGCGCGCTAACTGAATCGTGAGCGTCTCGGGCAGATCTTTTGCGCCGATGCCCGGCGGATCCAACGTTTTGAGATAGGCGATCGCCTCTTGCGCGAGCACCGGATCGACGTTAAAGGTCTGCGCGGCCTGTTCAGCCGTGATCGTGAGATAGCCGTTTTCATCCAGCGAATAGATCAGCTTTTCTAAAATCGAAAGCTCGATCCGCGTCAGGCTGAAATCGAACTGATTTCTCAGATATGCCTGTAGGTCGTAGGGGTCGTCGGTTTGCAGCGACGGCTCGGGTCGGCGGCTGTCTTCATAGTCGGCGGGGTCCTCGTCGGGACGAAGCACCGGCTTTGACACCAGCCATTGCGCCGCTGCCAGCGGACTGATTTCCTCCTGCGTGGCACCCGAGTCGGGCGCTTGCACGTCGATGAGCGGGTTTTCGGCCTCAAGCTCGCTCAGCCGTTCGTTGAGCTCTTGAATATTCATCTGAAGAAGGGTGACATACTGTATTTGCTGCATGGAGATATTCTGGCGCAGCTCCTGCTTTTGATGCTGCTCTAAAAAACCTGTAACAGACATGAGCCCCTCCCCTTTCTGCAATAATACGATTGTGATTAGCTCTATTATGACCGATTCTCGTCTGTTTTGCAAGCGATATCATTTTACAGTAGCCGCGTGCGATTGTCGATATCGCGTTGCCATTCTGCCGCGCGGCTTGCGCAAGCGTCGGTGCCGCTGTTCTCGTGCAAAATTGCCTATTTAAACCGCTAAAAAGAATTTCTTCCGGGGCTTGACAAGCTATTGCAAAATCGTTATCATGCTGTTATATCAAAAATCGCGTTGACGGGGAATTTGCAGGCCCCGACACAAGCCTCAGAGAGCCGCCGGCTGGTGAAAGGCGGTGCTTGTGCGTCTGCAATCTCACCTCCGAGCGGCCGACTGAGCAGATTTTTTCTGCAAGGAAGGACGGGTTTCCCACCCGTTATCAATGGGGCCGGATTCGCTGCATGAGCTCTATAAAGGGCGCAGCCGATGCCGGGCAGAGTGGATGCGAACAAACGCATCAACAAGGGTGGTACCGCGAAAGACAGGCTGCTTTCGTCCTTTGAAGTCAAAGGATGATTGCGGCTTTTTTGATTTTGAACAAAATATATTCCTGATCGACCAACATCCTCGCTTTACAGCCGCCGCGTCAAAAGGCGCTATAATCACCCTTCCCCTTGGCTTGCATTTTATGAAACTCATATTTTAGGAGGAACGACACATGGGTATGACAATGACGCAGAAAATTCTGGCCGCTCACGCGGGGCTCGATTCGGTAAAGGCCGGGCAGCTGATTCGCGCCAAGCTTGATATGGTGCTTGGCAATGATATCACGACGCCGGTTGCGGTCAACGAATTCAACAAGGCGGGCTTCGATTCGGTCTTTGATGTGAACAAGATTTCGATCGTGCTCGACCACTTTATTCCGAATAAGGATATTAAAGCAGCCGAGCAGGCCAAGACCTGCCGCAACTTTGCCCGCCAGTATGACGTTCAAAACTTCTTTGACGTTGGCGAGATGGGCATCGAGCACGCATTGCTGCCCGAAAAAGGCCTGATTGCCCCGGGCGAAACCTGCATCGGCGCAGACTCGCACACCTGTACTTATGGCGCGCTAGGCGCATTTTCGACCGGCGTCGGCTCCACCGATATGGCGGCGGGCATGGCGACCGGCGAGGCGTGGTTTAAGGTGCCCTCGGCGCTGCGCTTTAACCTGACCGGCAAGCTTTCTGAAAACGTCAGCGGCAAGGACGTGATTCTGCACATCATCGGCATGATCGGCGTCGATGGCGCGCTCTATAAGTCGATGGAGTTCGGCGGCGAGGGGCTGAAGAACCTGACCATCGATGACCGCCTGTGCATCGCGAACATGGCGATTGAGGCGGGCGGCAAAAACGGCATTTTTGAGGTGGACGACGTGACGTTGGAATATGTCAACGCCCGCGTCAACCGCCCGTTTAAAACCTACACACCAGACCCCGACGCGCAGTATGACGCGGTTTATGAGCTCGACCTGTCAGCCATTAAATCGACTGTCGCGTTCCCCCATCTGCCCGAGAACACCCGCACCATCGACGCGGTCGGCGACGTTAAGATCGATCAGGTCGTCATCGGTTCCTGCACCAACGGCCGCCTGTCCGACATGGCTGCCGCCGCCAAAATCCTCAAGGGCCGCCATGTGGCTAAGGACTGTCGGACGATTATCATCCCCGCCACGATGAAGATCTATCGCGAGTGCATGAAGCTGGGCTATTCCGATATCTTCTTAGATGCGGGCTGCGTCATCTCGACCCCAACCTGCGGCCCCTGCCTTGGCGGCTACATGGGCATCCTCGCCGAGGGCGAGCGCTGCGTCTCGACCACCAACCGCAACTTTGTCGGTCGTATGGGCCACCCGAAGAGCGAGGTTTATCTCGCCAGCCCCGAGGTGGCGGCCGCTTCAGCGGTCATGGGCAAAATTGCCGATCCCAACAAGCTTTAAAAAGGAGAGAACGTCATGAATACCAAAGGCTTTGCACATAAATACGGCGACAACATCGACACCGACGTCATCATTCCGGCGCGCTATCTGAACACGCCCGACCACAAGGAACTGGCTGCGCACTGCATGGAGGATATCGACCTTGAGTTTATCAAAAGGGTCAAGCCCGACGATATCATGGTCGGCGGCTACAACTTCGGCTGCGGCTCCTCGCGCGAGCACGCGCCGATCGCGATTAAGGCTTCGGGCGTTTCCTGCGTGATCGCCAAGACCTTCGCGCGCATTTTCTACCGCAACGCCATCAACATCGGGCTGGCGATTCTCGAGTGCGATGAGGCATCGGACAAGATTCAGGCCGGCGACGAGGTCGCTGTCGATTTTGACACCGGCGTCATCACGAACATCACCCGCAACGAGCAGTATCAGGCCGAGCCGTTCCCCGAGTTCATCAAGGACATCATCAACCACAACGGCTTGATGAACGCGATTGCGGCGCAGGGGGGCAAATAATGGCGACCAAGAAGATCACTGTTTTGCAGGGCGACGGCATCGGCCCCGAGATTACGGCGCAGGGTGTTTTAGCACTCAAGGCTGTGGCCAAAAAATTCGGCCACACGTTTGAATTCACCTTTGCCGATTTTGGCGGCTGCGCCATTGATAAGCATGGCGAGCCGTTCCCGGCCTCGACCCGCGAAAGCTGCGAGACCGCCGACGCCGTGCTGCTTGGCTCGGTCGGTGGCCCGAAGTGGGACGGCGTCCCCAAGGAGATTCGCCCCGAAAAGGGGCTGTTGCAGATGCGCGCGGCGCTTGGCCTTTTTGCCAACCTGCGCCCAGCCAAGCTACACAGCCAGTTGGCCTATGCCTGCCCGCTTAAACACGACATTGTCGCTCAGGGCATTGATATTATGATTGTGCGTGAGCTGACCGGCGGCATTTATTTTGGTACGCATGAGACGACGGTGGAAGGCGGGCAGCGCGTTGCGCGCGATGTGCTGGTTTATTCCGAGCGGGAGATCGACCGAATTCTGCGCGTTGGGTTTGAGGCGGCGAGAAAGCGCGGGAAAAAGCTCGCATCGGTCGAAAAGTCCAATGTGCTCGACTCCTCGCGGCTCTGGAAGGAGCGCGCCCACGCTATCGCGGCGGAATATCCCGATGTGGCGCTGACCGACATCTTGGTCGACAACGCTGCCATGCAGCTGGTGCGGGCCCCCGCGCAGTTCGATGTCATCGTCACCGAGAATATGTTCGGCGATATTCTGTCGGACGAGGCCAGCCAGATTGTCGGCTCAATCGGCATGATGCCGTCGGCCAGCCTGCGCGCCGATTCGTTTGGCGTTTATGAACCGATTCACGGTTCGGCGCCCGATATTGCAGGCAAGGACGTTGCCAACCCCATCGGTACGATTTTATCGACGGCGATGCTGCTGCGTTATTCCTTCGACATGGCCGCCGAGGCTGACGCGATTGAAGCCGCCGTCGAAAGCGTTTTGAGCCAAGGGCTGCGCACGCC
>DALYYK010000038.1:10541-12034 GCA_031983305.1 Candidatus Fimivivens sp.
CGGATATCATGTCCGAGGGCGGCAAGAAGGTCGGCTGCAATGAGATGGGCGCGAGCATTGCGGCGCAAATTGCAGTTTGATTTAGTCCATGTTTCGTGGTAAACTATGGGGGAGACGGTTGCCGGTGCAACCATCTCCCCCGTTTTATTTTGAATTTTGGAGGGATTCGCTATGCGCAATGTTACAAACATTTTGGTTTTGGCTTCTGTAAGCACCGAAGAATGCGCGTTGCTTGAAAGCTGTGCGCCAAACGCAAACTTTGTCTATTGCAAGCCGAATGAGCTCAACGAGCAGCAACTGGCTGCCGCCGAGGTCATTCTGGGTAACCCCCCGACCGGCCTCGTCAAGGATGCGAAAGCCCTCCGGTTTTTACAGCTTAACACCGCCGGTTCAGACGCCTATGCCGCCGAGGGGGTGCTGCCTTCCGGGGCGCTGCTCGCCAACGCCACCGGCAGCTATGGGTTGGCCATTTCGGAATATATGGTCGGCGTGCTGCTGTCGCTGAATAAAAAGCTGCATCTCTATCGCGACCAGCAGCATCGGAATGTCTGGAAGAGCCTTGGCGAGGTGCGCTCGATTTGGAATTCCACGGTGCTCGTGGTGGGTCTAGGCGACCTTGGCAGCGAATTTGCCAAGCGCGTCAAGGCGTTTGACGCCAAGGTGATCGGCGTGCGCCGCGCGGGGCGCGATAAGCCCGATTATGTAGACGAGCTTTACCACCCCGATGAGCTCGACGCGCTGCTGCCGCTTGCCGACACGGTAGCGCTTTGCCTGCCGCAGACCGCCGATACGCAGAATCTGATGAATCGCGCGCGCATCGCCAAGATGAAGCCCGGTGCGGTGCTCATTAACGTCGGCCGCGGCAGCGCCGTGGATGCCGACGCGCTTTGCGACGCACTCGATGCCGGGCACCTGTCGGGTGCGGCGCTGGATGTCACGGTTCCCGAGCCGCTGCCTGCTGACAGCCGTTTGTGGCAGACCGAGAATCTGGTGCTGACGCCGCATGTCTCAGGCGGCGCTTCGCTGCCCGAGACGCACAACCGGCTGATTCGGCTGATGGCTGAAAATCTCACCGCCTTTATTCAGGAAAAGCCGCTGAGGAATCTTGTGGATGCCGGTACGGGTTACCGAAAGCTTTAAGCAAACGGGTTCTGGCGCAATTTTTAATTAGCCAATCGGGCGGACGAAGGGGGTTCCTTCGTCCGCCTCTTATTTTTGTGGCGGACTAATCTTTATTTTCTGACGCGCTCTCGGGCAAAAAGGGTTCATACATCATCATGGCGTGATTCTCAACAATATATTCCTCGCCAAGAAAAACGCCGTTCAAATCAAAGCTGCGTCGATAAAGTGCGTTGTGTCGGCTGTAGCCGCCCCACCATTCGCTTTTTATCATATGATCTTTCTCGATAATTTCATAGCAGCAGGACGGGCGCGTGTCCGAGCGCCAGGCCGCGTGTAGATAGTGCTTGCCGACGCTGACCGACAGCGCAAAG
>DALYYK010000039.1:0-2042 GCA_031983305.1 Candidatus Fimivivens sp.
AAAACGCGTGCAGCATCAGCGCAAAAATAATAAATACCCAATTGGTGTCCGGGCGACTCTTGGCTGTCATGACGCCACCTGCCTTACCAGAATCGCGGTCGGCAGCTTGCGCGACCCGTAGAGGGAGGCGCAGATGTTTAGAATCTCACCGTCATAGACCATCAGCGTCGAGGAGCCGCCGTCGAGATTGGCGGCGTTGACCGCGCCGTATTTGAGCATGATATCGATGAGATCTTTATAGTTTGCGCCGATGCTATGGGCTTGCCGGCCGTCGAGCACGAGCAGCAGCACCGCGCCGTCGGCCCGCTGACCGATGGCGGTGCGCGGATTTAAACCGCCGCCGGCACCGAGAATATTGGCGGGCTGGCCATTGACAATGAGCGGCGGCGTGATAAAGCTGACCGCGTCGCGTACGCCGCGGGCAAGCGCCTGCGCCCCGGTCATCGAACCGACCACGAGCTTGTTCTCGCGGTCAAAGCCAATCAGAATGGCGTGGGCCGCAGCGTCTCCGTAGGTGAGCGCGCCGTTTTGGATGACGAGGCCCAACGGGGTGCCGCCATTGCCGACGCCGTTTTCATCCTCAAAGCCGCCCGCGTTGATACCGGCGACCGCGCCGTCGCGCTTGACCATCTCCTCAACGCGAAGGCCGCCGCTCTCAAGCCCGAACGCCCCAGGCGTGGCGACATAAAGCCGCGAGGGGTCGTTGACGATCATCATTTTGCCCTTGAAGGTCGGGCCGGAGATATCCTCGACGGTGATGGCGCTCAGATCCAAGCGGTCGCTCGCGTCGGGAATTTGTACCAGCTTTGAATCGGTCACCGTGTCGGACAGCGCCACGGCGTTTTTCGCGAGGATATCCTCAATCTCTCGCTCCGAGAGATAGATGCGCGCCACAAATTTGGCGGCGCTCGTCTCCATCACGGTGGCAACGGCCAGATCGCGCGCGGCGGGCGACGGTCCGCGAAAAAGGATGGCAGCGGCGCCGAACAGGAAAAACAATCCCCAGAACAGCAAGATGCCAAGGCATATAAAGCTTTTTTGAAGAACGCCCTTTGCCATATGCAAGCGCGGCCCCCTTTGCGGTGTTATTTGTTTTGTTCTGAAAATACCCAGCGGCGCTGAATGTTAAAGCTGATAAAAAACAGCAAAGCATCAATAATAATTTTGGCGAGCATTGAGCTGCCGCCGATGATCAGCGTCAGTCCCCAGACGCCCGCCCACGAGCAGAAAAGCTGGCAAGCGCACAGCAGATAGTAACGCGGTAGCGCGTGAGAAAGGGCGCTGTCGCCGCCAAATACCGCCCGGCGGTTGAGCCAAAAATTGACGACCGACGAAGTCGCCCGGGCGACGACCGTTGCGACCAGCACCCGTTCGCGCAGCGGGAGCGCGTGCAGCAGTGTAACGGCCAACCCGTAGCAGCCGACGTCGAGTGCGGCACTGACCACCGATGAAAATGCAAAGGCCAGAACCAGTCGCAAAATACTTAGCGAGTCGAAAATGGCATGAAAATGCGAGGAAGCGTTTTCCTCAAGATATATGGTCCGAATACCGATCTCATTCACCGGTATGCGGTTTTTATGCAGGTAAAGCAGCATGTTGGTCTCAAAATCAAAGCGCTCGCCCGAAAGGGCGGTCAGCCCCGGCAGCAGTTGGCGTGGTATGCCGCGCAGGCCGGTCTGGGTGTCGGAAATTTTTTGGCGGCAGAGCAGCCAGAAAACGAGGGCGCTCAGGCGGTTGCCAAAACGGCTGCGCGCCGGCACCTCGGGCTGAGAAAAATCGCGTACGCCGAGCAGCAGGGCCGGGTCGCCGCCGTTATTCATCAGCGCCGCCGCCATCGCGGCCACGTCGTCGGGATGGTGCTGGTTGTCGCCGTCCACCGTCACCGCGCCGATGCAGTCGGGACGATGTTCTAGAATATACGAAAAGGCGGTTTTAAGCGCTCGGCCCTTGCCGCGATTCACCTCATGGCATAGCACGGTGCAGCCGGGCAGCGCGGCGACCGACTCAAAATGCCGGGTCTTGTCGGGCGCGCTGCCGTCATT
>DALYYK010000039.1:2052-11982 GCA_031983305.1 Candidatus Fimivivens sp.
ATTAAGCCCTCGACGACGGCCAATAGCTTGTCGTCGGGGTTTAAAGAAGGAATTACAACCGCAATTTTATCAAAATCGGGCATAGACGTCAAATTCTCCTGTTTTTATAGATGACATAGAGCAACACGGCTGCCAGCAGTCCGGTGACGATAAGCGTTAAGGCCAGCGGCGCGCCGATAAAGGCAAACAGGCGGTCATTTTGCGCCTCAGGCAAATACATAGCCTTATTCTGGTCTGGCGCGGGTGAGTCGGCAGGGGCTGCGTCGGTTAAAACGGGCTGCGGCTCAGACGGCGGCTCAGGTTCAGGCTGATTCGCGCGCAGCGTGATGTGCTCAAAAAGATCGTTTTGCGTATCAATCCCCACTGTTGAACGGTAGAGGCCGAGCTTTCGGCAGTCATAGGGGCCGGACTGTTCGACCGAAAAAAAGTTCTGCTGCGACTTGTGCGCGGCAAAGCCGAGCTGCGCGGCTTCAAAGGCGGTTTTACCGTCGAAGCGCGCCAGCGGCGTATCAAGGTTTAGGATGATCGGGTTTTCTTTATAAAGATGCAGGTACAGCTTGGGTGTGTCCCAGCCGTTTGGCGTTGCCGTCGCCTGTTCCACAGCTTTGGTCAGCGTGTGGGCATTGAGCCGGTGCGCGCCATGGCCGTATTCGCCGTTTAAATCGTGCCCGACAATGACCTGCGGGTGAAAGCGATTGATCAGCGAGAGCTGGTAATCCAGAATGGCCTGCTCGTCATAGATGGTTTTGGCATGCTCAAGCGCGTCGCTGTAGACGTCGGGGAACTCGGGGATGACGGGGTAACGGTCGACGCCGACCGCCCAAAGGCCGTTTAACAGCTCATGCGGGCGGTAATATTCGCCGTTGTGGTTGACCATATAAGCCACCTGCACCACACAACCGGGGGTGGCTGTGGCTGTCGCCAGCGCGCCGCCAAGATAAAGATGCTCGTCGTCGGCGTGGGTGGGCAGCACTAAAATATCGCAATCCCCCTCGGCGGGTCGCCAGAGCTGCACCCAGTCGGGGATGTCCGAGCCGCCCAGCGCTACGGCATCGCAAAGCGTGGCGGGACCCTCCCAGGTCAGTGTGACGGTGTCGCCGGTCGCACCGGCCAGATTAACCCACTCATGCAAAAAGCCCTGTGTGTCTATCGGCGCGAGTCCTTCTGCCGTGACGATGCAGCGCCGCGGAACGGGGGCGTCCCAGATCAGATAAAGGCTTGATATTTCACCGGGGGCACCGCTTTTAAGCGTCAGGCTGCCGCCGTCTTTAAAAACGCGCTTGGTCGTGCGGTTGTTGTCTTTGAACATCCAGCTTTCGCCGCCGTCTGAAACGGTTATCTCGGGGGAAAGCACCACCGCGGGGGCGGCCTTTGCCGAACAGAACAGCGTCAGCGCCAGCGCCGTGCACAGCGCGGCCAAAGACCTCAGGCCTTTGCGCATACAGCACCCCTCCTTTTGATTTTAAGTCGTCCTACATTGTAGCATCGTCATTATATAAAGTATAGCGATTATAGCGTTTCAATTGCAAAGAATTTGAAAAAATTTACGGGCGTTTGTTTTAATGTCAAAATTTGGCGCATTGGCAAACGGTTTCTTTAAAGCCTATAAGCGTCAAACACGAGATTTGTCAATAGTTTTTTGCGGCTATTGTTTTGCGGCTTTTTGAAGCATGCGGCAAACAAGCATCAAATTTGCGGGTGAATTGGGATTATAAAGCCGATTTTTGGCGAATATGGTCACATAAAAAAAGAAATTTTGAAGCAAAATTAGCTATTGATTTTTTTATGCCCGCCACTTATAATGGAATAAAAGTGGTGAAGAGTGGTAAATGGGGGTATACATTCCCTCTAAGTGGTGAAAGGAGGGGAGCACAATGCTCATCGGCGAGTATCGGCATAGTATCGACGCCAAGGGCAGAGTGAGCTTTCCTTCCAAGCTGCGAGACGATCTCGGCGATTCTTTCATCATTACCAAGGGGCTGGATAACTGCCTGTTTGTTTATCGCATGAGCGAATGGGACAAACTTGTGGAACAGACAGCCTCGCTTCCCATCAGCAAGGCGCGCGCCATCCAGCGGTTTATCTTCGCGGGTGCGGTGTGTGTCGAGCCGGATAAGCAGGGGCGTGTGCTCATTCCGCAGGCGCTGCGCGACTATGCGCAGCTCACCGAAGAGGTAGCGGTTGTGGGCGTTTCAACCCGCGCTGAGATCTGGGATGCCGCCAGATGGGATAAATCTAACGCCGAGCTCACCAGCGAGCTGGTGGCCGAAGCGATGGACGAACTCGGCTTTTAAAACACTCCCCCACAAGGGGCGTGATCGAAAATATCCCGGTTGAACTTATTATTCGGATGCGGGGCAAACCTTAATTCCAGCCGCCGCAAGCAAAAATGGCATTATCAATCCGAGGATAGGTTAAGCTGCTGTAAAGGAGCGTTGCGCCATGGCGTTTTCGCATAAGCCGGTTCTGCTTAACGAAACGATCGACAGCTTAAATATAAAGCCCGATGGCATCTATATCGATGGTACGGCGGGCGGCGCGGGGCACTCGAGCGAGATTGCCAAGCGTCTGACCTCCGGCAGACTGATTGCGGTGGACAAAGATCCCGATGCGATCGCCGCCGCGACCGAGCGACTGGCCCCGTACCCTTGCGCCACTGTGGTGCAAAATGATTTTCGCAACATCGATCAGGTGGCGAGCGCCTTGAATATTGTCAAGGTAGACGGCGTGCTACTGGATCTGGGTGTTTCTTCCCATCAGCTCGACGCGGTGCAGCGCGGTTTTTCTTACAACCAAGACGCACCACTCGATATGCGTATGGCGCAGGCCGGTATCAGCGCCAAGGACGTCGTCAACAGCTACGCCGAGCGCGATCTCGCCCGTATTCTCAGCGAATACGGCGAAGAACGGTTTGCCGCTCGCATCGCACGGGCCATTGTGGCCCGCCGCGAAAAGGCCGAGATTCAGACGACGACCGAGCTGGCCGAGATTGTTAAACTAGCGATTCCCGCAGCGACACGGCGCGAGGGCGGTCACCCGGCCAAACGCAGCTTTCAGGCAATCCGCATTGAGGTCAATGGAGAGCTGGCTTCCTTGGATTGCGCGCTTGACAACGCTTTTAAGCTGCTGACACCGGGCGGAAGACTCTCAGTGATCACCTTCCATTCGTTGGAGGACCGTATTACGAAGCGCCGGTTCGCTGCTTTTGCAGAGGGATGCACCTGCCCTGTGGATTTTCCCGTTTGTGTGTGCGGTAAAACGCCACGGGGCAGGCTTATCTCCAAAAAGCCCATTATAGCGGGTGAAGAAGAATTGGCCGAAAACAACCGCAGCCACAGCGCAAAGCTGCGAGTGGTTGAGAAAATCAAGGACTGACAAAGCGCTCAGCAGGGAGGTGAAGCGGTGTGGCCAAATCGAATCTGGCTTACGATTTTGACAAGCTTGAGCAGCATTATGCGGCTCCGGGCACTGCCAAGGTCAAGCAGCCGCCCGAACTACGGGTGGTCGAAAACCGCAACGCCGGCGCCAATGCCGTCATGCTGCGCGGCGCGGCAATTTTTGTCGTGATACTCGGCATTGTCTGCGCGATTCTTTACAACAACATGATTCTTACCGAGCTGACCAGTCAGATCGAGGACGCCGAAGCGCAATTTGAGATGCTCAAAAACGAAAACCGCCTGATGCAGGTGGCGCTCGAAGGTAAAACCTCGCTGCGCGCCGTGCAGGAAATTGCGGAGAGTCAGTTGGGCATGGCCAAGGTTGAGGGCTATCAGGTGCAGTATATCGATCTGGGCGAGGGCGACCGCGTTGTGCTGGCGCGCGCGCCGCAGTTAGGCCTCGCGGATCATATTCATATGGCATATCGCTCCGTTTTGGAATACCTTGGATTTTAAAAAAATAGACTATTTAATGCCCGAAGCTGTTTTAATCAAAAAATGCGCCGCCTAACGGCGAGGTGCAATTAAAAATGTCTGCGACATTTTTAATGAATACGGCGACGGCGCAGTGGCGTCTAAAAACGCAATAGAGTGAAAACGACGGAGAGTTAAGTCAGCATATGCCTTAGCTCTTTGTTTCTTTTCACCGCATATTCGACGGCAATCGTCAGGAGGCAGCATGGCAAAACCGGTGAGCAGTAATTCGATGAAGATTAAAATGAATATTGTTCTGGCGGTTATGATTACGCTCGGATTTTGCAGTTTGATAGGCAGGCTTTATTACCTTCAGCTTGTAAATTTTGAAGAAAACCGAACGCGTGCACTGCGCCAGCAGTTGCGCCCGACCACCATCGCGGCCCAGCGCGGGACCATCTATGACCGCAACATGAAAACACTGGCGGCCTCAGCCACCGTGTGGTCGGTAATCATTTCCCCCGCCGAGATCAGTTCGGACGAAGAACTTAACAAAATCGCGGATTTCTTAGCGCCGCTTCTGGCGCTTGACCGCGACAAGATTATGCAACGCGGACAGAAGAGATCGAGCTATTATGAGATTATCAAGCAACGGGTTGAGCAGGCGCAGGCCGACCAGATTACGGCCTTTTCGCTCGACAACAAGCTCAGCTGCATCCATCTGATCCCCAACAGCAAGCGTTATTACCCTTATGGCAGTCTGGCCTCGACCGTGCTGGGCTTTACGACCAACGACAACACCGGCGCTTACGGGCTTGAGTCAAAATACGAAAAGGTGCTCGCCGGCACGCCGGGCATGGTCGTTTCGGCTAAGAATGCCAAAAGCGGCAACATGCCGTCCTCTTACGAGCGGGAATATGACCCCATCAACGGCAACTCGCTGGTGCTGACCATCGATGAGGTGGTGCAGCACAGCCTCGAGCGCCACCTCGAAACGGCAGTCATTGAGCACAACGTACATAACCGCGCGACCGGCATCGTCATGGATGTCAACACCGGCGCGATTCTGGGCATGGCCAGCAAGCCGGATTTTGACCCAAACGAACCCAATGAGATTTACGACGCCAGAACGCGCGCCCAGGTCGAAAATTTTGCGAGCGACCCGGCGGTGTTGGAAAAGCTCGCGTCGATAACCGACAGCAATGAGCGTGCCAAGGCGCTTGAAGAAGCCCGCAAGGAGGCGCTGGGCAAGGCGCAATTTGAGCAGTGGCGTAACAAAGCGATCTCCGACCCCTACGAGCCGGGTTCGGTCTTTAAAATCATCACCTCGGCCATGGCGCTCGATTTAAACGTCGTCAAGCCGACGGGGCAGTATTTTACCTGCCCGGGCTATCACATCGTCGCGGGGCGGCGCAAGGCCTGCTGGAAGGCGGCGGGCCACGGCACCATCAACTTTACCGAGGCGGTCAAATTCTCCTGCAATCCCGCGTTTATGATGGTGGGTGCGCTGGTCGGTCCCCGAAATTTCTATGATTATTTCGACCGCTTCGGCCTTCGGGAGGCCACCCGCATCGATTTGCCGGGCGAAGCGGACGGCATCTTTTACGACTATGCGACGCTTGCCAAGGAGTCGGGCGAAGAGCTGGCCTCCTCCGCTTTCGGCCAGACCTTTAAGGTCACGCCGATACAGATGGTCTCGGCCGTTTCGGCCGCGGTCAACGGCGGCAGGCTGATGCAGCCCTATATCGTCAGTCAGGTGCTCGACCCCGAGGGGAATGTTCTCTCGACGACCGAGCCGGTTGCCAAACGGCAAGTTATCAGCGAGGAAACTTCGAAGGTGCTCGGCGGCATCATGGAGCATGTGGTCGGCGACGCCGACGGCTCGGGCCGTTTTGCCTATGTTCCGGGCTTTCGTGTCGGCGGCAAGACCGGCACCAGCGAAAAGCTCGACGCCAAGGAGGACGGCGAGGTTACCAAGCGCATCTCCTCCTTTTTGGGGGTGGCGCCCTCTGATAATCCGCAAATCTGCGTGCTGGTGATTCTCGACGAGCCGCATATGCAAAATGTCTACGGCTCGATCATTGCGGCGCCGGTCGTCGGCGCTATCATGGCCGACGTGCTGCCGTATTTAAACGTCGAACCGCAGTATACCGACAAGGAGCTCGCCGAGCTTGAGGTCGAGGTGCCTGCGCTTGCCGGGCAGATGGTGCACGACGCCATTGCACAGTTGACGGCTAAGAGCCTCAAATACAAAATGGTCGGGGAGGGCACGACGGTGACGCGCCAGCTTCCCGCCGCCAAAGAGGTTTGCCCCAAGGGCAGCACGGTCATACTCTATACCGATCAGACGGCGCAAAGCGGCAGCATCGCGGTGCCCAACGTATTGGGCATGTCGGCGCAGCAGGCCAACCGCACGCTGCTCAACGCGGGGCTGAATATCCGCCTTGCGGGGGATGGCGTTGAAAACGCCCAGAGCATGGCCATCAGTCAGGAGCCCGCCCCCGAGACCATGGTGGATGAGGGCGCGGTAATCACCGTCACCTTTGCAGCTCCCGACTAAAAAACGCCCCCGCAGGCCCGCAGCCAGCTTTTGAAAGGAGAGATGCGCGATGAAGCTTTCTCAATTATTCAACGACGTGAAAACCGGCGCGCCGCTGCCCGATATTGATGTCGGGCACATCTGCGCCGATACGCGGCAGGTTTCGCCGGGCGCGGTGTTCTTCTGCCTAAACGGTTTTACGCATGACGGGCACGATTACGCGAGCAAGGCGCTTGAGCAGGGGGCCGCCGCCGTGGTGGCCGAGCGTGATTTAGGGTTGGGCGATCAGCAGATTATAACACCCGATACCCACGCGGCCTATTCGCTTTGCTGCGCCAATCTGTTTGGCAACCCGCAGCGCAAAATTAAGCTGGTCGGCGTCACCGGTACCAACGGCAAAACGACGGTGACCCACCTGATACGCGACGTGCTCGAGGGCTTTGGCCACAAAACCGGGCTGATCGGCACGATTGAAACCGACGTCGGCGGCGTTCATTTCCCCGCAAAATATACGACGCCCGAGCCGCTGACCTTCTATTCGCTGCTCGATCAGATGGTGCAGGCGGGCTGCGAATACGCCGTGATGGAGGTTTCCTCCCACGGGCTGGATCAAAAACGGGTCGCGGGCTGCCGGTTTGCGATTGGTGTGTTCACAAACCTCACGCAGGACCATCTCGATTACCACAAGACAATGGAGGCATATTATCAGGCCAAAAAGAGCCTGTTCCCGCTCTGTGATCACGCGGCGGTCAACATCGACGACCCCTACGGCAGACGGCTGATGGATGAAATAGCCGAAGCCGGCGGCGCGGCCAAAAGCTTTTCGACCCGGCTTGACGCGGCGGATTATACCGCCAAAAGCATTGTCATGCGTGCCGGCGGCACGTCGTTTGCCTTTGTGGGCAGCGGGCTGATCGCACGGGTCAAATTCCCGGTGCCGGGCGAGTTCTCAGTCTCAAACGCGATGGCGGCCATCGCGGCCTGTCTCGCGCTCGGGCTCGATTTGCAGAAAATAGTGGCGCTCTTAGGCGAAAGCCGGGGTGTGCCGGGCCGGTTTGAGGTGCTTGACACTAAAACGCCCTTTACTGTCATCCGCGACTACGCCCACTCGCCCGACGCCATCGAAAAAATTTTGCAGGCGCTGCGGGCGGTGACCGATAAAAAGATCATGATTCTGTTCGGCTGCGCGGGTAACCGCGACCGAAAAAAGCGCCGCCTGATGACCGAGGCGGCGGCAAGGCTCGCCGATTTTGTGGTGCTGACCTCCGACAACCCGAGGAACGAGGACCCGCTGCAAATTATTGAGGACGCGAAGCCCGGCTTGCTCGAGCACAAGGTGCCGTACGTCATCATCCCAGACCGCTATGAGGCGATCAAGTGGGCGCTTAAAAACTGCGCACCGGGTGATACGCTGCTGCTGGCGGGTAAGGGCCACGAGGACTATCAAGTGCTGGCGCACGGAACGATTCATTTTGATGAGCGCGAAATTGTTGCCGAGCTGCTGGAAAAACAAACGGAGGAATAAAATCGGTGCAGAAGCTAAAGCTGTCGCAGATTGCCCGGGCACTGGGCGCAGAACTATCCTATGACGCAGATATTTGCGAGGTTGTGACCGATTCGCGTCAGGCAAAAACGGGCACACTATTTGTCGCCATTTGCGGCGAAAATTTAGACGGCAACCGCTTTGCCGCCTCGGCGCTGCAAAACGGGGCCGAGGCCGTCGTGGTCGGCGCGCTATTTGAGGGGGTTAACCCCAAACGGGCCATCGTCGTTCCCGACACCAAGCGGGCGTTAATTAAAATCGGCGGGCTGTACCGCCGGTTATTCGACATTCCGTTTATCGGCGTAACCGGCAGCGTGGGCAAAACGACGACCAAGGAGTTTATCCACGCGGTGCTAAGCAGCAAATATTGCACCCACAAGAACGCGGGCAACCAGAATAATGAGATCGGCGTGCCCAACACGCTGTTCGCGCTTGAGCCTGAGCACGAGGCCGCCGTCATCGAGATGGGCATGAGCGGCTTTGGAGAAATACGCGATTTGACCACCGAGATTCGCCCCTCGGTCGGTGTTATCACGACCATCGGCGTCTCGCATATCGAGCAGCTCGGCAGTCGCGAGAACATTTTAAAGGCAAAGCTCGAGCTGCTCGAGGGCATGCCTGACGGCGCGCCGCTGTTTTTATGCGGCGATAACGAATATCTCAACACGGTGCGGGAGCCGCGCCTTAAAATCTACCGCTATGGCATCACGAATCCCGAATGTGAGCTGCGTGCTTCTGATATTATGCAGACCGACGGGAGCACGCGCTTTATTATCAGTTCGCCATGGGGGGAGCACAGCGCCGTGGTTCCGGTTGTGGGGCAGCACAACGTGCTCGACGCGCTGGCGGCCTTCGGTGTCGGCTGCGTCATGGGGTTAGACCCTGAGCAGGCCGCCGCGGCGCTCGCCAATTATCTGCCGGTGGGCATGCGCCAGAAGGTGGTGCCGTTTAAGGGCATGGTCGTGGTCGAGGACTGCTACAACTGTTCCCCGGACTCGCTCAAGGCGGCGGTGTTGGCGCTGGCTTCTTACCCCTGCACCGGCAGGCGGATTTTAGTCCTTTCCGACATGCTGGAGCTTGGCGGGAACGCCCCGGCCATGCACCGCGACTGCGGCATGTTCATCGCCCGGCAGGATATCAACCTGCTTTTGACCTGCGGCTCGCTGTCGGAGCAGACGGTGCTCGGCGCCGACAAGGCCGGTATGGAGCGCTGCTGTCACTACGACAGCAAGGAGAGATTGGCGCAGGAGCTGATCAAGGCGGTGCGCCCCGGAGATGTGATCTGGTTTAAGGCCAGCCGGGGCATGCGGCTTGAGGACGTCATCCAACAGCTTTACGGCAAAGGAGAAAACGTGTGAACAGCTATTTGTTTTTGTCGGCGGCGCTGTCTTTAGGCATCACCGCGCTTTTGGGAATCTGGATCATCCCATATTTAAGAAAGCTCAAATACGGCCAGACCATTCTCGAAATCGGCCCGAACTGGCATAAGAATAAGCAGGGCACCCCGACGATGGGCGGCCTGATGTTTATCGCCGGTGTGCTCTGCGCCGTTTCGGCGGCCTTTTCGGCGGCTATTTTAAACCATCCCGAGCTTTCGGAGGGGTACCACCGCATTCTCAACACCCGGCTGATGTCGGGACTTTTGATGGCGCTGGGCTTTTCGCTCATCGGCTTTGCCGACGACTATGTCAAGGTGGCCAAAAAGCAGAACCTGGGCCTGACCGCCGGACAGAAGCTTATCGTGCAGTTTATCGTGGCGGGGCTGTATCTCTGGAGTCTCTATGCCGCCGGAGACAGCTCGACGACGCTGATCATCCCGTTTATCGGCCAATGGAATCTCGGGCTGGCCTATTATCCGCTTTGCGCGGTTGGCATCGTCTATATCGTCAATTCGGTGAATCTGACCGACGGGCTCGACGGACTTGCCGCCTCGGTGACCTTTATGGCGGCCATCGGCTTTTTGATGGTGGCATCGGCGCTGGGTTTTTTTCAGATCA
>DALYYK010000040.1:0-11928 GCA_031983305.1 Candidatus Fimivivens sp.
CTCCTCATTATTATATCTATCACTATTTTCATTGAGGCCTAAGTGCATAAGCACTTTATCAGGTATTTGATAAAATCTTACTTTAGGTGTCTGATAAACTTGGTATCTTGCATACACATGGAAGGGTGTATTGACACCTTCTTTTTTTGCCTCTGACAATAGTTCCATATAGGTATTTTGGTTAATTCACCAACTGAATCCTTACCGTTCCAAATAATGAAGAAACCTTCATTTAGAATATTCTTACCTACCAAATACTTGTAATCCTTATTTATCCTCTCAATAACACTGGTAGCCTTCCTTTTATCATCTTCCCAATGAGATGTTGTGATGACATCTATAAGTTCTTCACGCTTCATTTCAAGGATAGCTTTAGCGTCTACCTTCTTATCTAAAATCCAATATGCAAAGCCTCCAGCTAATCCGTTTTCCAATTTTTCAACTGTTCCGTCTTTATTGGCTCTTTCGCCTGTAATTGCTCTTTTAACACGTTCTCTTGTTAAAGTTCGAGCGTATTTATCTTTTGCTTCTCCTTTTTCTATCAAAATAAAAGATCGCTTTGTCTCTGTCATTTCGTTCAATTCAAGAACAGCATGTCCTGTCGTACCA
Source organism: Candidatus Fimivivens sp. (assembly GCA_031983305.1). Lineage (GTDB taxonomy): Bacteria > Bacillota > Clostridia > Oscillospirales > Ruminococcaceae > Yanshouia. The sequence goes on from DALYYK010000040.1 coordinate 610, forward strand.
GATCCAGCAAACGGATCAAGGATAATTCCATTTGCTGGGCACCAAAGATGTATAATCTTTTTTATTAGTTTTAAAGGTTTAACAGTTTCAAAATTGTGGCCTTTCCCAAGTATTGCATCCAACTCGTTAATACCCGCTTGGCTATGCCCGGACTCTTCATGATCCCATGATTGTGCTCCGAGAACCATAGGTTCGTCATAGTCTTCATCAGCCCAATAGGTCATAGGAACTTTTCCTTTTTTTACAAAATTCAAATGTCGTTTTAAGGAAGGCCTTCCATAACCATTGGTGCCAAAGTAAAGGATAGGCCACACCATATTATTAAGCACATTTTCAGCTTTTTTCCGCGACTTAATAATTGAAGGATGATTAAAAATTTCCTCCGATTCTATAACTGGAAAATCATTCAAATCCATATCTTGAGGAATGGCGGGTAATGCAGCCTTACTAATTACAAGAGCTCTGGCTCGACCATCTTTAAGGTCTTTTTCAACATATTCAGCTCCCCACGCGTTCAGCCATTCTTTCATTTTCTTTTTTGGATTCAACCAAGCCCTTTTTCCGGGGTAATGAATGGCGCCGGTAAATGGAGATTGAATTCCATACCTATCTTTTTCTGTAGGAGTAGCGACTGTAGCGTCACCATTCTTTTTCCAAACGCCCAAAGGATCATTATCAGGGTTCCAATATCTTGAATCCATGCTTTGTTCACGTGGCATTAGATTTGTTTTGGTAGCGGATTTATCTTTTGCATAAACTAAGACATATTCAGTGGCAGTAGACACATGCTTGCTATCATTCTTAGGAGAATACGATTTTTGCCAATTAATAATACCAATTCTGTTTTCCTCTCCAAACACTTCATTCAGTAACATCCCAAGATGAAAAAACTCACGCTCATCAATGCAAATTGCTAAAACACCATTAGACTTTAGCATGGATTTCATCATCTGAATTCTTGGAAGCATAAATTTCATCCACTTTGTATGCTTAGAACCATCATCTAGTGCAACAATTTCTCCAAGATCCGGGTCATTGGGTCAGTGTCCCACTTATCATTATACCTGAAATCTTTCCCAGTGTTATAAGGAGGGTCTGTAACAATTAAATCTATTTGTCCCTTATATTTATAGAGAGTTACCATCGCTTGGAGATTTTCTCCATCGATTATAATATTATTTCCCTCAAGGTTATGATCATTAAAACTAAGTTTTTTATCCACTTTAACTATACGGGGCATGACTTTCCTCTCAATTACTTGAGCTGTACGCTTTCCGTTGAAAGATAGCGTAATGCCACCATTAATCATTCTTTTAGCAAAATCGAGAAGTTCCTCTTTGCTCATCATTTCTAAGCTATTTATATTATTATCCATGACTATATAATCTCCATCCTGTCTAATCTTTAACATAATCTACAATATCGCCAATGTTGCAATCCAGTTCTCTACATATCTTTTCAAGAACCTCCATGCTAACTCTTTTATTTCTTGTCAATTTAGAAAGAGTGGAGGGGCCAATACCCGTTTGGTCTTTTAACGCGACCTTATTCATATTCTTGTCAATCAACAATTTCCAAAGTTTATTGTAACTAAGTGCCATAAAAACACCTCCAACCGCATAAATGCATACTTAATTATAATATCATATCTAAGCACATAACACAATCCAATAGTATTATTTATGAAAGATTTCATATCACTTTCAATACTAAATGTATCGACTTTTAACTCTTCGCTCTACTTATTAAATGCTTTATATAAGAATGAAAAAATTACCCCAAAATCCAGAGGTTCCTCTATTCACTCGGCAGCTCCTGTTCCATCTCCATGTTGTTATCAAAAGTGATTCGGATTCGGTCTGCGGATAAAACCACCACTTTGGTAATAAGGGCGGCATGGCTGCGTTGGCAAACGAGCAGTTCATGGCGAAGAAAACCTATGGGAAAGGAAAGCCCAAGCCGATTACCCGCAGCACATTCGAGGAAAAGCGAAAGCGGTTTGACATGAGCCAAACCTCTGTGGAGCAAGAGATTCTAGAGGAATACTCTTATATTGATAAGGCCGGTTACCCTAGCGCAGTTCAAATTGCGATAAGGATTAAAGAGGGCGTAATGTCAGCAGTTGTTGACTTCAAGGATTCTGAGCAGTATCAACGCTTTGTACTTCCCGCATGGCTGATACAGATATAGTTATCCTAACAACCGAATACTGTGTTTCAGACCGTGGTGGCAATCTGGCATAGGACAACTATGGATACAACGTATTTTAAGATTGGGGGGGCGGTGCAATTGTTACCTTAAACGATTGAGTTATACTGCAGATCGGAGTAAAGCGCAGTTCACCGGATGCCTGTGTGGTTTAAGTTTAAACTCATGCAAAAGCAAATTGGATGCGGAAGAATATATCAAATCCGAACTTTCCCCAAAAGGGAGGTTCGGATTTGTTTTTTTGAAGTTTTTTGAAGTTATCACGATGGTTTTTATTCCGGGGCGTTCCGTCTCCGATTCATCTGAACAATCAAAAAAACGCCTGCTGCCGCCAAAATCAGCTGTCCAAATGAAAAAGACGGAACTTTCTCCGGAGCATTCAGATAGGGCAGCGCCTTAAAGTACCTTACAGCGACCCTGCCCGTGCCATCGGCCTTCTGGTAGACCGCACCCCCAATCTTCTTTGTAAACCCATCCACGCTCTTTCCGTTTGGCAAGGTGAAGGTATAGCTGATGTTGTAGGTGTAACGGCCCGGCACTGCATCGGCACGCTCCCCACCCTCGCGCCGAATATGGGTCACAACGGCAGTGGTGTGCTCCCCGAAAAGACCAAGTGCAAGATCTTCGGCGGCCCACAGAATCAGAGCTATGCCCAGCAGCGTGATGAAAATTCTCGGTAAGAGCTTTCTTTTCATCTGCCGCCTCCCTTCTTGGGCAGCGTTGTATTCCGACGCACAAAGACTTCAACCTGTTCATAATTCTCATCCGCACAAAACAAAGCAATATTTTCCGTCCAGCCGCCCCGCAAAAGGATGGTGCGGCTTTTCGGCTTATACTTCACCTTTGTGAGGCGGCTCCATCGGATAAAAACCTCCTGCCGCGACTGCGCCATCATCCCTGCGCCGACAACAGCCGGCTTGCCGGATAAAAGACCCAGCATGACTGTCAGGGCATTTACGATCCGGTCTTTTTTCGCCTGTTTCGCCTGCGTCCGGCAGAGGACACCTTTTTGGTCCAGCACAAACTCGGTCTCATACTTTCCCCGATAGACAGCCATGATGAAGAGCCAGGTAAAAAACAGCAGCGCGGCGACGAGCCCCAGCCCGTAGAGCGTATAGACGCTTTTGCCCGATGAAAGCCCGATCACCAGCGCGACAAGGCCGAAGGGGATGCCGATGGCAAGCCCAAGCTGCTTCAAAATGACCGTGTTTCTAAATATGGGCACGCTGATCTGCCACTGTATTTTTTCCATCGTCATCCCCCTTTTCACAATCGGCTCTAATAATAGCCGCCCATGCCGCCAAGTAGTTCTCCGATGATACTGGAGAGAGCGGCTCCAAATACAATGGAGAGGATAAGTCCTATCGCCCCGAGGATGAGTGAAGCTCTGGCAAAGTTCTTCTTATTCAGATTGACCGAGCCGCCAAAACTCCACATGAACAGCAGAATGATGTTTAGGATAGGAACACACATCAGAAGAAACATCCCTATGTACTGCCCGACGCGCAGCGGGTCGCTGCCCGGTTTCCCCAAATATGCCGAGGGCTGATGTGGTGCATAGGCTATCTGTGCCGTGGACGCGTAGGCTGGGGGCGGGACAGGGCGCGCCGGAGCAGGCTCATCCGCCGCTGTATAGGCAGGCTGCACGGGCTCGGTCTTTGCACCGCAGCCTCCGCAAAACTTTGCCCCGTCGGGAAGTTTGTTGCCGCAATTTTCGCAAAACATACTGTTTCCTCCTATCCGTAAAACGCATTATTCGGTCTTTGCGCCGCACTCGGTGCAGAATCTGGAATCCTCATGCAGAGGGGCGGAGCAGGCGGAGCACAGCCTGACAGCCGGCGCGGGCGTGGCCTGAACCGCGTCAGGGGGCGTCTGGATCGGAGCCGGTGGCTGTTCCGGCGCATATTGCACCCCGACCGGCGCGGCTTGTGCAGGGGGAACCGTCTGCGCGGATGACGTCGCTCCGGTCTTGGGTTTGATCGCCGCCTCAAAGTCCCCACCCGCTATTTTTGCGATAAAGGGCAGCCCCGCGTCCTTGCCGCGAAGTACCCGCAGGGCGGCGAGAACGGAGAACACAATCAGCGCGAGATAGAGGATATCGCCCACAAACGAGCCAACTTTGCCCATTGCCCCTGCCGCGCTGTACAGCTCCACCCATCCGAAAAACCGGGCCAGGCCGCCGAATATCCAGCCCGTCACCAGCTCGGCAAGATAATATGTAATGGTCAGCAAAAGCGCCTGCATCGCCTGACGGTTCAGCCACTCGTCGCGCTCGGCCAGTAGCGCAAAGCCAACCACCAGCAGTACCGATTGGGGCTGTCTGAGAGCCGCAAAGCCAAAGGCGATCACCGCAATGGCGGCCAGGCTTAAACCGAATTTCCCTTTTGTCATCATCGTTCATCCTCCTCTTTATGCTGTTTCGTATTAGCGCCTATTCTTGTGCCCAATGGAGATACTCCCCTTGACGCTCAGCGCAAACAGCAAAGCGGCAAGCCCCAGCAAAGATAAACCGGGCAGAAGGTTAATATCTCCGTCAGGAGCGTTGATATGGGGCATCACCGGCAGATACCGCACGGCAAGGGTCTGGAGCGCGTCGTCGTGCGCGGCTTTGATTCCATAAGGGAAGCTCTTTGTCACCGAGCCGGTATATTCCTTGCCGTCCGTAGCGGTGAAGCGGTAAAACACCTCATACCGGGTGGGATCGCGGGTATTGCCTTCGTCCTGCCCCGGTCCTATATGGATGCGCCGCTCATAATCGGTCACGACAGCCGTGGCGGTGGACCCGATGATGCCGAGGGCCATCTGGCTCACGGCGAAAGCAAGCAGCAATAACCCAAGCAATATCGCCGGGATGCTCCGTTTGGATTTTCTTTGCCCGGCAGCCGCCCCAGCAATACCCAACGTCGGACCGCAGGAGGGGCAAAACCGCGCTCCTTCTCGAATCTGTTTGCCGCAATGGGTGCAGAACATGGGTTTCACCTCTTTCATCTGTCCGGTAATTACGGGATATCAACAATACCCTCAATTCCTTCGGTGTTGAGGATCGGTGCGGATGAGCCAACCTGTCGCCATTCGTAGACATAATTTGTACCCATGCCGACACGGCTGTAATAGATGGTGCGGATGGCGATGCGGTCGCCTTCCTGGCTGCCTGATGGGGCAACGGCGGTGATGGTGTCACTGACGGAATGCACCTGCACAGAGTGGTAGGTGTCTATTTCAAAGGAGTCTTTCCCATCCTTGTTCTTAAAGTCGATACTATTTCTTGTGACGCTACCCGGAGTCATATCCCATTCGTCAAAGTCCGCGCTGGCGCTGGCTTTGCTGCTATAATACGACAGTGTATTTTCGGTAAAGGAGAGCGAAAGCGAAAGGCTCACTGTTTCGCCCGCCTTGATGGTACTTGGCGGGGTACTGAAAATCGCCTGGGATCCCGCCCCCTCACCGTGAATCACATCCGGGTCATAATAGGTGTCGGTGTCCCCTGTGTATTGCCATGAAACGCTGTAATTTCCAGGGGAGGCGCTTCCGCTGGTCACATAGGTTCCTTCCTGATTTTTGTTGGCGATTTCGATATCCTCTTTGGCATCGTAGAGTACAGTGTCCACCAGCACCCAGGCATACTCCTTGGCCTCGGGTTGCTGTGGTTCATCCTCCGTCACGCCGGACTGCTCCGGTTCCGGCTCATCCTCTCCGCTGCTGGAGAGAAGGATGGTGGTGGTCGGATAAGACACCTTGAACGGCACCGTCAGCGCGGGGGTATCCTCGCCGGGCTTATAAAGCTCCACTCTGCTTGGTGCGCCCGACTGCATATGCCCGATCACGGTAAACGAGGTGTTCATCTCGCCGCCCTTTGGCATTTTTCCGCTCCAATTCTTTGCGTTTGCATTGGCCGAAAGGGGGGCGAAACGGACGGTATAGCCCTCATATTGATATTCGCCATCTTCCTCCGGCTGTTCAATGATCTGCACCTTAACCGTTTTGTTCAGCTCCCCTTGCAGGGCGCGCAGCTGCTTTTCAAACTCCCGCTGTGCCTGCTCCATGGCCTGATTTAGAAGGTAGTTTCTCGCAGAGGTCATCGGCGCCTGTAAGCGGTCCATGAGATGCGCCTTATACTGCGCCGTCAGAACCTCCCGGTCCTTTGTCCAGTTGCGCTCATCGAAGGAATACTTCAGCCCGGAAACGCCGGCGGTCATCTTAACATCGGGATATTCCAAATGCCAGAAACGGTCGCAGAAGCTGTCGATTTCCTGATTGATCAGCTGCTGCGCCTTTTGCGGGTCATCCGCGTTTTCTCTGAGGATTTTCTTGAATATTTCGCGCCACTCGCCAGTCGAGCGGGGCGCATCCTCGTCGTTATAATACTGGTACACGCCGCCGAGGTTTTCCAGCTTCAGCTCCATCATGTCGCTCTGAACCGTGGATAAAATCACGTCAAACACGGCAATGGCGGCAAAACCCACCTGCAAGGTGGCGGAGCCGAAATAGCCGACCGCGTTGTTGGCGGCATTTTTGACGAGGTTGGAAAGGGTGCTGAGTTTCCCTTGGTCGTCTGAGAAGTTGTAAGTAAAATCATAGCAGGTCTGCACGGCGGCAAAAGCAAGCCCCAGGTGCTGTGACCCTTTGCCCAGCGCGTCGGCCAGTGCGCCTTCATACTGCCCGCCCAGCGTGATGGCGGTAAGCGCGGTGCCGGTGTTGCCCACCGCCGAGTTGACCGCCCCGAAGCCCGCTTCAAACGCGGCGTTTCCGGGCTGCCCCTGCTCGGCCAGCTCCTGGATGACCTCAAAAGATTTTCCCGTGTTCATCAGCCCCGCGATGGCATAGACATCGGTAATGTAGGCTTTGCGGGTGTTTTCATTTTTCACCTGAAACACGCCGTAGGTGGACAGGTGGGTGGTATGGATCAGCACCTGACGGTTTGCGGCGTCCACCTCGTAGTAAACGCCCTCCCACTCGCCGGTGGCTTGGTTATAATACTTCGCGCCGACACATTCGCTTTCCGCGCCTGCTTCGGCATATTTGGCGTCATAGGGAATGGCGATGGTAATCACATCGTCAAATTCGCTTTGACCGCCAAGCTCAAAATCATAGGCCGTGACCTTTACGCCGTTATTTTTATCTGTTTTTTCAGGGAGCTGCCGTATTTTCAGAGTTTTATCCCCCTCAAGGGCGTATTCCCCGAACTGAATGGTCACCCCGTGGGCAGAGGCTGAAGGGCTTTCCGGCGAGACGGTAAGTTCCTTGGCTTTTGCCGTATAGTCCCGCGCAGTATAAGTAAAGGCGCTGAGATCGCCCGCCGTGCCTTGGATATTCGTCGCCTCCTTGCCCAGTCTTGGAAGAATGGCTGCGCCTAACGCAATCACCAAAACAACAGCCACAACGGAAAACAGAAGCTTTTTTAGCGGAGTCCGGGGTTTTGTCTCCTTAGCAGCCTTATCCACAGAGATGGGGGAAACCGTATTTGCCGGCGAAACTCCGGCCTCCTGCGTTTTCGTTCCGCAGGAGGCGCAGAATTTAGCGCCGTCTTTCAGCTGTGCTCCGCAGTTTTTACAGAATTTACTCATATGAAACCCTCCTTTACTTGAGCAGCGGACATTTGCACCGCCAGCAGGCATCATCGCTTATCTGGCACAGGGTGGCGCAGGCATTGCAGAAGATGATGCTGTCGTGGGACTTATCATATTTCTCATAGGAATTCAGCCCCGCGTGGTGGCGCACCCGGTCGCCCACCTGAAAATAATCAAAAACAGTCCTGTCGTCCTCGGCGGTCATCCGGTGCTTTTTGCCCCGCTCATCCCGCACGATAACGGCGTATTCGGTGTAATAACCAATGCTTGAATCATTCTTTCCGGTATCATAGCGGCGGGTTTTCTCCTTGACGGTTTTGTCAATCACTTCGCCGTCCCAGGTTTTGCTCGCTTTTCTGGAGATGATGGTATAGAGCGCAATTAGAAAAAACATCCCGCCGATACCAAGGCCGATGAACAGCGCCTGCGGGTTTTCCATCTCATGGCTGGTTTCGCCGTTAATATAAAAGCCAATGATCGCGGCGATGGCCAGTATCACAGAGAAAAGGGCCGACCATCGGTTGGTGTGTTTCAGATACCGGGCAAAGGCCGGGTCATGGATGCGCTCGGAGTAGCCGACACGCCCGCCCCTTGCAGTAGGGCGGCTGTCGGCTGCTTCACCTATTTGATTGCCGCAGCCGGTGCAAAAGCGGGTATCGTCCGGCAAAGCGGTTCCGCAGTGCTTGCAGTACATGGTCATCCCTCCTTGCGTCAGTCAGAAATTTTGGTGAGCTCAAGGGTGGCTCCTATGGGTTCACCCCAGAGGGTGCCGCGTATATAACCGCTGCCGGTCACCCCGCCCTCGGATAGTGAAAATTCGATATGAACAGTTATCCCTGCGGATTCGTTATGGACGATGTTCGTTTCCGGATCATAGTTGAGGAATGTTGTGTCATCATACTCCTCGTCTATCAATTTCAATAAGCCACCGCCTACATCCTCTATGATAATGGTGCTGATTTCGGTTTCGCCCTCTTCGCCATTGGCCTTGCCGGTAAATTCTTTGGTGGAAACCTGTCTGTATGTTCCAAAAATCGTTGTATCTCCGGCTGGTGTGTTTTCGGCGCTTTCGCTTGGCGTTGTGCTTTCGGCGCTGCCCGGCTCAGGCGGGGCTTCTCCCGTGATACCCGCCGCCCGCGTAAGCTCCGCCATCTGGGAGACAAGGGCGTCCATCCGGGCAAGCGCAGCCTCGGGATCGGCTTCCATCTCCTCCATGATCTGTACCAGCGTCTTTGATGTTTCCGGGAAGACATACCCGGCGGTTTCCAGCGCCGATTTCAGCGCCTCAATCCCCGGACTGTCAAAAATCCGTGCGGTGACGCTTCTGTCGTCCACCTTCACCCCCATGACCTTTCCGTCGAAAAACCAATCGGTCAGCGTATCCCCGATATAGGCGAGCTGTTCGCCGGTTTCCCCCGGATTGAAGGAGGCGAGACCCACCACAGCCGAGACCGGCGCCAGCTTATCCTTCACATCGTCAAAGCCCACCGTAACCTGATGATTTTCTCCCAAAATGATGTTGCTCCCGGTGGCGGCGATGTCCACGATGCAGTCCGCGCCGCCCACGATACACCCGCCCGCCTGTGCCAGCGACCAGCCGCTGGCCCCCAGCGCGGAGAGGGAGCCGCCGCCCGTGGCAATGGTACCCGCAACGAATAGCCCCACCTTGCTGGCTGTCTTGGTCGCCTGTGCGATCTTGGTCATTTTATCCCAGAAGGCGGCATCCGCCGTCGCCTGGCCTCGGATGATCTCCTGGGCCAGCGCCATCTGCTCACAGGCGGCTTTCGCATCGGTGCCAAGCTGCTGGGCAAGCTGCCGATACCGCTGCCCGCCCCTCAGTGCGTCAAACTGCTTTGTCAGATTTTCCGCCCAGGTTTTAGGGTCGAGCTTTTTTGGGGGGCCTGCGGCAAGAGCGACGGGCTGAAAAGCCATGGGAACTGCCGCAAGGGTCATAAACTGCGCCTGCGGTTGGACGGCGGCAGAGGCCTGCTTCACAATAGGTGCCTCCAGCAGCAGGATAGCTTGATTTGTAAGTTCCTCTGCGACGGAGGAAAACAACGCTGCTTTTTCCCAGGCGAGGAAAAGCCCATCCACCAGCTCGGATAATTCCTCCATGGTCATGGAGGAGGCGTCCGCCGTCAGGAATTCCTCTGTGGCAAGCCTTGCATAGATGTACTGCCGCAGGGCAATGGCGGTGGCCTCGTTTGCGGTTTGCAGGGCCTGCGGTTCCGGTTCCCTCTCCACTGTGACAGGCCCCAATCCTTCCGCTTTGCCTGTTGTTTTTTGCCCGCCACAGGCGCTAAGACCGAAAATCAGGACACAGGACAGAAGCAGGGCAAGAAAGCGTCTACCCGATTTAGCGGCGCATGATTTTATATGTACAGCTAATTTGTTTTTCATAAAATAATCCTCCTTCAGTGTGTAATCGTGGGAGTAATCCCGGTCTCATAACGAAACTTTTCAATGATGTCCGCAAGAACGGCGCTGTCGGGCCTTGAATGAATTAATCTGATGTTGCTAATATCCGTATCCCTGCCGTAGTCCAGCGAGAGATAGTCCCGCCCGATCTCCACGGCTTTGAGCCGGATGTCCTCCTGATTAAACTTGATGACCTTGGAGCCCAGCAGAATGCCAAAGCAGGACACGAACATCTCGACGGTTTCGAGAGACTCTGCTTCGCTTTCTTTCATGCTGTTCCGCACGCGCTGGACGGCGGGCTGAATATGGAGAATCTGATTCTCGACAATCAGCCGTGCGGCTGTGAGCTTTTTGCGCATGGTGAAAAAAAGGAAAGCGGCTATGAGTCCCGCTGTCAAGGCCACACCCGCATACAGCTTCCAACTGGGCGGTTGCAGGATAAGTGCCGCCGCAAAAGCGATCGCGCAGAAAATGGAGGCTGCCAACAAGCACCGTGCATACCTCGCAATTTTTTTCAAATGAATCCCCCCTTGGTATACAGCGTTGTCTTCATTTTACAGGAATCAAGACTGTGTTCGCGTCACCAAACCGGGTGATTTTATGCAAAAAAACCCCTCACCCGAAAGGGTGAGGGGCCTCAAAATCCGCTGTTTACGGGGGGTTATCGGATTTTGTGTACGGTGTGTGTGTCCAGAAGGAGATTCATCAGCTCCGTCCTACTCTGAACTCCGGCTTTGGAGTAAATATTTTTCACATGGGTTTTGACCGTGTTTTCACTCACATGCAGCTCACCGGCAATCATCCTATAGGTTTTGCCTTTGATAAGAAGGGCTGCGATTTCACCCTCGCGCTCGGTGAGTTTTTCTGTGATACTGAACTCACAGATCAGCTGGGTTTGTTCCTGAGTTGGCATTTCAGTAATTGTGGTCAAGTAGGCATGGTTTTTGAGCAGGGTGGTCAGCCGTGTGTGTAAGGGCGGAAGCAGGATAAGGATAACACAAACCACGCCCAACGCCAGCAGAGTGGGATTATGGCTTTGTCCGCTTGCGATCCCGTTTCCGATAAGTCCGCCCAATAGAACCCCCAGGACATTGGCAGAGAGGCCGGCGCCCATGATTTTTGCGGG
>DALYYK010000041.1:0-7983 GCA_031983305.1 Candidatus Fimivivens sp.
GCGTGAAAAACAAAATTAATACTTGATTGGAGGAACCCTTTTTTATGAAAAAGAATCAAATGCCCCAAATCGGCCTACCGGCCGATGCCTGTGAACGGTCCGGCTTCACCGACAAGGATACGCTGGAGCTTCATGCCGGACAGAACGCCCTTGTATTTATGAAGGACAAAATGACGGCGCTGGAGGTGGCGAACGCCATCCAGAGTCTCAGCGCCCTTGCCGCCGATCTGACCGTCGTTCTCGCCTCCGCCTGCGGACTGTGCGACAACTGCGGCGAGGGCTGCGCAGATGACTGCCCTGCCGGATGCGTTTCCGCTTGCTCTCTCTGCCATGATCTGCTGGATGAAAGCCAGACTGTCCGCATCCCCGGCTATCTGCTGGAGGAAGCGGGTATCCCCGCCGACGCCAAGCTGGAAGCCTATACGGACGAGGACAGCGGCGAAATCACGGTGGTGGAGGCCGATATCCAGCAGGATATTACCGATGTGCCGCCCGGTATTCTCGCCGTGCTGGCCCAAAGCGGCGTGTGCCTTGCGGAGCTGGATGAGCTGATTATGCTGGACAGCATCATCTACGGCAACTAACCTGTCTTGGATTCCCAACACACAATCCGGGAGGTGAGCATATGCCGGGAATCACCCTGAAGAACGGCCTCATTTCCTACTACGGAAACCCGGCCGGATATACAGAAAAAGAAAAAGCGGTGGTGGACAGCATCTTTCAAAATGACGAGCTGACCGCATGGCTCAAAAGCCGCAGCCTGACCCCGCAGTGGACGGACGGCGTGATGGAACGGCTTGCCGCGGGGGAACGAATGGGCGGCATGAATGAGTCCGCCGCACCGCTGAAAAATGTGCGCGTCTGGCAGCTGAAGCCGGAAACGGATGTGTATAGGAAGTTTATCTCTTATGAGGAAACGGTGCGGCAGTTTGGAGAGCCGTCCCGGGAGCATTACCGGGTCGCCTATGACGGGCAGCTTGACACCAACGATCTCGAAGCCATCTACACAAGGTGCAACGTGAATCACCCGCCTGGCTATGACGGACACTCCCTGTCCATGTCCGATGTGGTGGAGCTGTATGACGCAGAGGGCAGCGAATTCCACTACTGTGACCGCTTCGGATTTCAACAAATCAGCTTCGGGGAACCGGAGCAAACCCAAACCATGGGCATGAGCATGTAGACAGCCAGAAGCTGTTTTTTTCATGCCCTCATTTTATGAAGGAGGCCAAAATGAAAAGTCTATTTTGCAAGCTGAAGAACAAGCTCGGTGCGGCTGCTGTGAAAAGCCGCTCCATTCTCGCAGGGAATGCCGGGGACGGCTACATTGACACCGCGATCAAAATCCTGATTGCAGTGGTTTTGGGCGCTTTGCTCCTCGCGGGGCTGTATGCCCTGTTCGGGGAAACGGTGCTCCCCACCCTGACCGAGCGCATCAAGGAGATGTTCAACTACGCCGGTTAACTGTGCCGGAAATCTTGTGAAGGAGGAAAAAACCATGCCTAAGAACACGACACCGGCCGCACCCAAGTACGATGTGAAAATCCACTCCATCCGTCCGGAGGGCAGCTGCAAGGCCACCGCCTCGGTCAATGTCTACGGCGATTTTGCCGTGCGGGGCATCAAAATTATGGAGGGCTCTAAAGGGCTGTTTATCTCCATGCCAAGCTATAAGGCCGGAAACGGCGAGTACAAGGATATCTGCTTTCCCTGCACCAAGGAGGCCAAGGCAGAGTTTGACAAGGCGGTCCTCGGCGCTTATCAGCAGACGCTGACCCAGGGGCAGACCGCCGCGCAGAAACAGGAATCCTCCGCCCAGCAGGAGCAAGGTCAGCCCGTCATGGGCGGAATGTAGGAGGCGCTTATGAATAAGAAAATGAAACGGCCGCTGTGCCTTGCCCTCACTGTCTGCCTTGTGCTTTCCCTGCTTGCGGGCAGCGCCTATGCGGTAAACCGGTATTTTGAGGATGCCAAGGGGCATTGGGCGGAGGAAGCCATTCAGATCCTGACGGAAAAAGGCGTCATCAGCGGCTACCCCGACGGGCTGGCGCACCCGGATGAAATCATCACCAGAGGGGAATTCGCCGCCTTGGTTGCCAGAACCATGGAGCTGCCGGAGCCGGAGGAAAGCGAGGTCACCCTTCGCTTCACCGACATTGCCGGACATTGGTCGGAGCAGGATGTTGAGGCGCTCATTATTGCGGGAATCATCCAAAAGGACGATTTCGGCACGAAGTTTTTACCGGATCAGCCCATCACCCGCATGGAGATGATCCGCATGCTGGTGCGTGCCATCGGCAAGGGCGAGCATGACGCCTCCTGCTCCTGCGTCACCGGCTTTTCCGACGACGATACGCTTTCCGAATCGGACAAATCCAGCATCTGCACCGGCAAGGAATACGGTATCGTAGACGGCTACCCGGACGGCACGGTCAAGCCGGACGGAAAGGCCACCCGCGCCGAAGCCTTTGAAATGCTGGTGGATACGGAAAAGGCCAAAGAAAAAATCAAGAAGGAAGAACCGCCCAAGCCGACTGTTCCCACCAAGCCGGAGGATAAGCCCTCCGATGGGAATTCCGGCGGGGGCAGTTCTGGCGGCAGCAGTTCCGGTGGCGGTTCTTCCTATGTTCCCGCCCCGCAGTTTTCATTTACACTGCCCAAAACCGCGTATACTGCCGATGAAATTGAAATCAAGCCGGAAAGCCGGTATGTAAGCGATTTGACATGGTCAGCCCTGAAAAACGATCTGCCTGCCGAGCTTTCAGAGCTGACAGACGGTACCCTTGACCACAACGGCGGTAAAGTGAAATTTATGCAGACCGGCAGCATCACCCTGATTGCCACGGCCAAAAACAGCCGGGGCGTCACGGTGACCCATGAGCAGACCATCAGCATCTACCCGGTTGTGACGGCGGCGTTCGCTCTGCCCGAAACCACCCATACCGACAAATCCGTGGCGGTGAAGCTGATGACCGAAAACCTCGGTACCAATGCGGTGGTATGGTCGCTCGAAAAGGATGGCACTGCCGTCGATATCGAAACGGCTCTCACCGGAACGCTGGATTCCACCGGCGGCACGGTGCTGTTCAAGGAAAAGGGCGTATACAAGCTGACCGCCTCGATTACGGATGAGCTGGGCAAGGTTATCACCGCACAGGATAGCATCACGGTCTACCCGGTAGCGGAGGTCAAGCTGACACTCCCAACCGTTTCTCATACGGATAAAACCGTGGCGCTCAAGACAGAAACAAAAGAAACGGACGGCCTCACAGTGGCCTACACCCTGACCCGGAACGGCGAGCCTGCCGAAACCGACACATGGATCGAAGGAAATCCTGCTGACGGTAGCATCCGATTCAAGGAAAAAGGTGTGTATGCGCTGACCGCCTCTGTCACCGACGATACCGGCAGAGTGTTTTCCGATACCGCCCATATTACCGTCTACCCGGTAGGTTCGGCGGGCTTCTATCTGCCGGAAATCTTCCACACCGACAGCACCGTGATGGTGGAGGCAGTGTTCGGGGAAATCGGCAGCCATACCGCAAATTGGACGCTGCTCCGTGACGGAAAAGAAGTATCCCTCACCGATGCGGTGGAGGGTACGCTGGGCAACAGCGGCGGTGAGCTGAAGTTTCATGCCAAGGGCAGCTATGTTCTGAAAGCGGAATTCACCGACGACGGTGGCAGAACCTACCGCTACGAGCAGGGCTTCAAGGTGTATCCTGTGCCTGCCGTCAGCTACAGCCTGCCGGAGTATGTTCACACCGATACGGATATTGCGGTCAAAACCGAAACCACTGATTTGGACGGCCTCACCGTCGAATGGCTGGTGGACAACACCTACGGATTTCAGGACTGGCCGACCTATGTGGACGGAACGCTCACAAACGGCGGCGGCACCATCCGCTTCAAACGGGCCGGTGTCTATGAGCTGACAGCCAGAGTCACCGATGAAACCGGCCGGGTGTTTTTGTACGAAAGCCATGATAAATGCGAGGTTTTGCCGGTACTGACCATCGGCTTTGAGCTTCCCGAATTTGCCTATACCGACACCGCCATCGACCTCAGAACCCACGGCAACAATCAGGTTCTTCCGGTGGAGTGGTCCGTGACAAAGAACGGCAAGAGCCTTCCGCTCTCAGAGGCATTCAGCGGAAGTCTCACCCCGCAGGGAGGAAAAATTACTTTCCGAAGCGATGGCGAATATGTTCTAACCGCCACCATGACCGATTACCTGAAACGCAGCTATTCCCACAGCGAGAGCATCCGCATTCTTCCTGTGGTGCAGTATGCATTCACCATGCCGCAGACTGTTCACTACGGTACGGAGTTTGAGGTTGCCGCAAAGGATGTTCGGCATCTCGGCAGCTATACCGTGGCTTGGACGCTGCAAAAGGATGAAAACACCGCATCGTATCAGGGTACCCTCGGCAACGACGGAGGAAAAATCTCTATCCGCGACACCGGCACATTTACCCTGACCGCCTCCGTGACCGACAGCAAAGGGCGTGTCACCACCCATTCGGAGAACATCACGGTTACCAACACCGCACCGAACGCTCCTGTGGTAGAAGCCGTTCCCACCCGTACCGCCAAGGATGGAAATTTCCTCGTGAACATTACCGCCAGCGCCACAGACCCCGATGGGGATGCGGTGACCTTGGAGTATGCGGATACTGCGGCCGACAGCTATTATGCGCCGGGTACTCACACCATAAAAGTTCGTGCCAAAGACATTGCCGGGGCGTATTCTGCGTGGACGGAAAAGACCTTCACCGTGACCAATGCCGCGCCAACCGTTATCCTGACCGCCGAGCCGACCCGCACGGCGAAAGATGGCAAATTCCTCGTCAATATCAGTGCAAAGGCAGCGGATACGGACGGTGACGCCACCACGCTGGAATGGGACAACAAGGCGGCGGATGGCTACTATGCGCCCGGTACCCATACCGTAAAAGTTCGTGCCAAGGATATCGCCGGGGCGTATTCCCCATGGACGGAAAAGACCTTCACCGTGACCAATGCCGCGCCCACCGTAACCCTGACTGTCGAGCCGACCCGCACGGTGAAAGATGGCAAATTCCTCGTCAATATCAGTGCAAAGGCAGCGGATGCGGACGGCGATACCACCATGCTGGAATGGGATAACAAGGCGGCAGACAACTACTATGCGCCCGGCACCCATACCGTAAAAGTCCGTGCCAAGGACATTGCCGGAGCATATTCCCCTTGGACGGAAAAGACCTTCACCATCACCAGCTCCGCGCCTACGGTTACCTTGACTGCCACTCCGACCCGTACAGCCCAAAGCGGCAAATTCCTTGTGAATATCAGCGCAACAGCCTCTGACTCGGATGGCGATCCCACTACACTGGAATGGGACAACAAGGCGGCGGACGGCTACTATGCCGTTGGCACGCACACCGTCCGTGTTCGCGCCAAAGATGCTACCGGGCTGTATTCCGATTGGGTATCCAAGACCTTTACCGTGGCAAACTCCGCCCCGACAGCGCCGATGATTACCCGAACGCCGAACGGCAACAGTGTGGCACCGGGAACGCCGGTCACCATCACGGCAGCCAGCTCCGACCCGGACGGCGACCCAGTCACCCTGATTTGGGAGGGCAGAAACGCCGAAACCCAGACCTACCCCCGCGGAAAGAACGTGGTGCGTGTCAAGGCGGTGGATTCCGCAGGCGCCGAGTCCCCGTGGGCCGCTATCGTTTTCTTTGTGGCGGATTCCAACGGCGGCGGTGGCATGACGCTCACAGGCCCGGATTCCGTGATCATGGAAAACGGCATCGAAGGCGCCACCATCACCGAATACACCTTTACGGTGCCGCCCGTCAGCGGACACAGCGGTTCCGACTTCGGCAGGGTGCGCGGCTACAACAAGCTGACCGGCCAGTGGGATCAGCTGGACTACGGCACCACCTCCAACGGCATCACCTTCACCCGTACCCTCGGCGCAGGCGTATACACGCAGCTGGAGTTTTATTATTATACCAACCACTCGTGCATGTACAACAAATCCAACATCACCTACTCGGTGACGTACCACTTTGAATAAGGGGGAACATCCATGAAGCATCTCATTTGCAAGCTGAAAAGCAAGGCGGTCATGACCGCCGCCAGAACCCGCCGCGTCCTTTCCGGCAGCCGCGGGGACGGATACATTGACACCGCCATCAAAATCCTGATTGCCGTGGTCTTGGGCGCTCTGCTCCTTGCGGGGCTGTATGCCCTGTTCGGGGAAACGGTGCTGCCGACCCTTGTGCAGCGCATTAAGGAAATGTTCAACTATGCAGGCTAACGGCATCGCACAGGCGGTGCTTTTTTTCTGCCTGCTGCTGGCGGCTTCTGTGTGGGATCTCCGCAAACGGATCATCCCGGACAGTCTCTGCCTGATGATTGCACTGACGGGGCTGATGGATTTCAGTCCCGTCAGGCTTTTGGGCTTCCTTGCCGCACTGCCCCTGCTGATTGCCGCCCTGTACAAACCGGAGGGCATCGGCGGCGGGGACATCAAGCTCACCGCCGCCGCAGGCATGGTGATGGGCTTTGGGGGATGCACGGCCGGGCTGCTGTTCGGCCTGACGGCATCCCTCTTTTTTTATGTCATAAACCAACTGATCAGACGGCTCCGGGGGCTGGGGCTGCAGAAAGCGTCACAGGCAGCACTGCCTATGGCGCCGTTTTTATCCCTCGGCTTTCTTGCCATAACCATTCTAAGAATTGGAGGAAACATCCTATGAAAAGAATCCATATCACCAGAAAAAAGACCCTCATCGTTGCCGGTATCGCCGCCGTTTCGTTGGCCGCCGCCCTGATCCCCAAGGCTGTGAAAGCGGTGAAATCCCGTAAATACAGCTCCGCCAGCTTCTAAAATCGCCATGAAATCAAGGAGGGAAAACCTATGAGTCTATTTAAAAACCGTACGGTGGCCGGCGTGATCTGCATCTTTTTGTCCCTGCTCATCTGTTTTGGCGTGACGCCGCTGTTTAACCAGTCCGTCAGCCAGAAAACCGAAATCGTCCGCGTTGTGAAGGAAATCAAGGCAGGCGAGGAAATCACCAAGGAGATGGTGCAGACTGTGGAGGTGGGCGGCTTCGGGCTGCCTGAAAATGTTCTTCGCCAGAGCGAATCCGTCATCGGCAAGTATGCCACCGCCGATCTTTCCGTCGGGGACTACATCCTGAACACCAAGTTGTCCGATACACCGGCTGCGGAAAATACCTATCTTTACAATCTGGACGGTACCAAGCAGGCCATGTCGGTCACCATCAAGAGCTTTGCGAACGGTCTTTCCGGCAAGCTGGAAAGCGGCGACATCGTATCGGTGATTGCCCCGGACTACAAAAAGCAGGGTTCCACCGTGATACCCGCCGAGCTGAAATACGTGGAGGTCATCGCCGTCACCGCAGGCAGTGGGTATGACGCCAACCAGCGTGACGCTGGACCCAATTCGCCTTCGGCGTCTGATGAACGAGAACTTCCTGCAACCGTGACTCTGCTGGTGTCCCCGGAACAGAGCAAGGCGCTGGCGGAGCTGGAGTCTGACGGCAAGCTCCACCTGTCCCTTGTTTACCGCGGCACGCCTGCCAACACTGCAAAATTTATCGAAGCACAGGACAAGGTCATCGCTGCGCTGTATCCTGCGGAGCCGGTGCAGGACAACGCTTCTGAATCTCAGGAACCGGAGGAAAGCACTGCATCCGAAGCGCCTGCCGAAAGTGGGGTGCAGTGATGCTGAATTTTAAGAAAAAGGGCATCTTCACCCGCCAAGTGCCAAAGGAGGATGCCTCGCCGGAGCAGGAGCCGCAGGAAGGAATCCTTGCCGTTTGGGGCTCCCCCGGCAGCGGAAAGACCGTCACTGCCGTGAAGCTTGCAAAGCACCTTGCCGACCGGAAGAAAAACGTGGTGCTTCTTCTCTGCGATATGACCGCCCCCATGCTGCCCTGCATCTGCCCGCCCTCGGAGCTT
>DALYYK010000041.1:7993-11873 GCA_031983305.1 Candidatus Fimivivens sp.
TCGCTGGGCAGTATTCTTGCCGCCTCCCATGTGACGGAGCCGCTCATCAAGCACAATCTGGTGACGCTGAAAAAGCACAAATACCTCACCGTCCTCGGCATGAAAAAGGGTGAGAACGAGTACACCTACCCGCCCTATGAGCAGACTCAGGCACAAGAACTTCTGGATAATCTGCGAAAAATCGCCCCTTTCGTGGTGGCGGACTGCGGCAGCTATATCGCCAACGACATCCTTTCCGCCGTGGCGCTCATGGAGGCCGACAGCGTCCTGCGCCTTGCAAACGCCGATCTGAAATCCGTAAGCTATCTCTCCAGTCAGCTCCCATTGCTCCGGGATTCCAAATGGGATGCGGAGAAGCAGTACAAGGTTGCCGGGAACGTGAAGCCCCGGCAGGCCGGGGAGCAGATCGGACAGGCGCTGGGCTCCGTAGCCTTTACCCTGACCCACTCGCCGGAGCTGGAGGAACAGTACCTTGCCGGGAATCTGCTGGCAGATTTGTCCTTAAAGGACAGCCGCCAATTCCGCAAGGAAATAGAAAAAATTACAAGGGAGGTATTTGGTATATGAAAAGCTATCGTTCCAAATCCCCCTCGGAGAGCATGGGGGGCACACGGGGGGAACTGGTTCCCACCCGTGAGGCGCACTGTGAGCAAAGCGAACCATGCAGCTTTCGCAAAAGCTGCGCGCGCCAAAAGGAGGTGTTCGGCATATGAAGTTGGGCAAAAAACGAAGCGCACCGGCATTTCAGAATAAGGCGGCACGCACAGAAAAAAACGGCAGTCATCCGTTATCCACAGAACCAGAGCTGATCACCGAAGTCGGAAATACCTCCGAACCCACGGCTGAGAGGTTTGCAAACTTGCAGTTCGGTTCCGATGTGGATGTTTTGAATCCGCCGGATGAGCAGGAAGCCGCGCCGTTGCGTGACAACCGCACGCTGCGTGCGCATGGTCTGTTCTTTACCCCGGAAACGGAGGGAAAGGATTTCTCCTCGGTGCTTGCCGAGGTGCAGGAGTACATCTCCGAACATTACAGCACCCTCATCACCGCAGGCGGCGAGGATGCCAAGGCGCAGCTCAAACGCTACATCACCAAGTACGTCCAGGACCGCCGTGTCTCGGTAAACGGCATGAGCGGCGGCAAGCTGGCGGACGCCCTCTACACCGAAATGGCGGAGTTTGGATTTCTGACCAAATACATCTTCGGGAGCGGCATTGAGGAAATTGACATCAATTCGTGGAAAGACATTGAGGTGCAGTATTCCGACGGCCGCACCGTCAAGCTGGAGGAACGCTTTGAAAGCCCCCAGCACGCTGTCAATGTGATTCGAAGGATGCTCCACATCAGCGGCATGGTTTTGGATAACGCCAGCCCCATCGTGTTGGGGCATCTCAGTAAAAATATCCGTATTGCCGTCTTGAAAAGCCCCATTGTGGACGAGGATGTGGGTGTGGCGGCCTCCATCCGTATCGTAAACCCGCAGAGCATGAAAAAAGAGGACTTTGTCCGAAGCGGCACGGCGACAGACCCTATGCTGGACTTTTTATCCCTTTGTGTCCGTTACGGCATCTCGGTCTGCGTGGCGGGCGCCACCAGCTCCGGTAAAACCACCGTGGCAGGCTGGGTGCTGACCACCGTACCGGACAACAAGAGAATCTATACCATTGAAAACGGCTCCCGTGAGCTGGCTCTCGTCAGAGAAAAGGACGGAAAGGTGGTCAATTCGGTCATCCACACCCTGACTCGTGACAGCGACAATGACCGCCAGCGCATCGACCAGACCAACCTTTTAGACTATGCCCTCCGTTTCAACCCGGACATCATCGTGGTGGGCGAGATGCGCGGCGCGGAGGCAAACGCGGCGCAGGAGGCCGCCCGAACCGGCGTGGCGGTGCTGACCACCATCCACTCCAATTCCTGCGAAGCCACCTATCGCCGCATGGTGTCCCTGTGCAAGCGCGCCGTGGATATGTCCGATGCGACCCTCATGGACTATGTCACCGAAGCCTATCCCATTGTGGTGTTCTGCAAGCAGCTGGAAAACAAGCAGCGCCGCATGATGGAGATTCAGGAATGCGAAATCCTGCCCGACGGCACAAGGCGTTTCCGCCCGCTGTTCCAGTATGTCATCACCGAAAACCGCATGGAGGACGGCAAATTCATCATTGAGGGGCACCACGAGCAAGTCAATACCATCTCGGACAGCCTTGCCAAGCGGCTTCTGGAAAACGGTATGCCGCAGGCGGTCATTGAGAGCCTGAGGAGAAAGGAGGCACAAATCGCATGATGACGGTACTGTTAATCGCCTGCATTGGAATGATTGCAGGCTCTTTTATTTTGCTTGGGCTGACACCCATGGCGTTTACAACCGCCATCTTCGGCAGGCTGACTGATCAGCCCAAAGCCCTCCGGGATGAGGTCAATGAAACCATCCGCAGGAAAAAGAAATCCTATCTGCGCCGGGAGCTTGCCGAGGTGCAGTCTATCCTCAAGGTCACCGGCAGATCGGCACGCTTTCCCATGCTCTGTGCCTTGTCCCTGCTGTTCTTTGCCGTGGGCGCGTCCGTGGCCGTGATGCTCTCGAACTTTTTTCTGGTTCCTGTCATGGCGGCGGGCTGTATGCTCCTGCCGTTCTGGTGGGTGAAGCTCACGGCCAGCCACTTCAAAAAGGACATTGCGGCGGAGCTGGAAACGGCGCTCAGTATCATCACCACGGCCTACCTCCGAAACGAGGACATTCTGACGGCGGTGGAGGAAAATCTCCCGTACCTGAACCCGCCGGTGCTGTCGGTATTTCAGAGCTTTGTGTCCCGTGTGCGGCTGGTTGACCCCGATGTGACGGCGGCGCTCCATGATGTGAAAATGAGAATTGACAACACGGTGTTTCAGGAATGGTGCGACGCCCTCATTGCCTGTCAGCACGACCGCAGCCTGAAAACCACCCTGACGCCTATTGTCAGCAAGCTTAGTGATATGCGGGTGGTCAACGGTGAGCTGGAAACCATGGTGTTCGAACCGAGAAAGGAATTCATCACCATGGTGGTCCTTGTCATAGGCAACATTCCGCTCCTGTATTTTTTGAATCAGGACTGGTACCACACCCTGATGCATACCCCGCTGGGGCAGGTAATCCTGACCATCTGCGCTGCCGTGATTTTCATTTCCACGGCGTTTGTGATCAAGCTCACCCAGCCCATCGAATATCGAAGATAAGGAGGAACCCATGACAATCTATCTGTTTTTATTTGGAGTCCTCCTGTCGGCGGGACTCTTTTTCATTGCCGCCGATCTGCTGCATCTGCCCACCCTTGCAACCCAAAAGGCGATGCTGTCAGCAGGAAAGCAGGCCAAGGCCAAGCCCAAAACCACCGATGCCCTGCTGCGGAACGCCGCCGTCCGGCTCTCCCGGTATATCCGCATGGATGCGTACAAGAGAAGCCGGATGACAAATGTGCTGTCGGCGGCGGGGCTTTCCGACTCACCGGAGCTGTTCACCGCAACGGCTATTGTGAAGGCGGCGGCTATCGGGCTGTGTATCATTCCCTGCCTGATGGTTCTGCCATTGCTGGCGCCCATTGTACTGTTTACCGCCGTGCTGGTCTATTTCAAGGAAATCCGCAAGGCGGACGAGGCGCTGGCAGCCAAGCGCGGAAAAATCGAACAGGAGCTGCCCCGTTTCGTTGAGACCGTCACTCAGGAGTTGAAAGCCAGCCGGGATGTGCTGTCCATGCTGGAGAATTTCAAGAAAAACGCAGGCGAGGACTTTGCGGCGGAGCTGGACATCCTCACGGCGGATATGCGTTCCTCCAGCTATGAGGCGGCGTTAACCCGCTTTGAGGCAAGGTTCAATTCGCCCATGCTCTCGGATATCACCAGAGGG
>DALYYK010000042.1:0-11256 GCA_031983305.1 Candidatus Fimivivens sp.
AAAATACTTGGATGGAGACGTCCTGGGAAAATAGGTCGGTGCCGGCACCTTTACAAACACCTTCGCAATTGCGAGGGTGTTTGTTTTTATTTACTTAATTGTTACATAAATACCTTTTGTTAGAAGAATTCTAATGCTATAATAGTGTTTATACTTAACGTACGCGTGATTAAGGGAATGCCTATGCCGCATCAACGTTTATATAAGGAATATCAGGAAGAGGGCCTTGCAGATGAATAAATTTTGTATCGTCACCGAATCCACCGCTGATCTGACTCAGGCGCTGGTCGATCGATTTGGCGTCACGGTTATACCAATGCGCTTTTCGTTTAACGATCAGGAATATTATAACTACCCCGATAATCGCGCGCTTTCTCCCGAGTCTTTTTATCAAATGCTTCGGGACGGCTGTGTTTCGACAACCACGGCCATCAATATGAGCCAGTTTGAAGAGGTTTTTGTGCCGATTTTAGAGCGCGGAGAGGACGTTTTGTATCTGGGCTTCTCCTCAGGTTTAAGCAGCACCTTTGGTACTGCCGTCCTAGTGGCGCAGCAGCTTCGGGAGCGCTATCCGGCGCGTCGTATAGAGGTGATTGATACATTGGCCGCCTCGATGGGCGAGGGCCTGTTGGTTTGCCTTGCGGCGATGCAGCAGCAGGGCGGTTCTGATTTTGATCAGGTAGCCGATTGGGTGCGTGCGCATATTTCCAAGCTGTCACACTGGTTCACGGTGGATGATTTGCTCTATCTTTACCGAGGGGGGCGAGTCAATGCGCTGACCGCCCATGTCGGCACGGCGCTTGGCATAAAACCGATACTGCACGTGGATGACGCGGGACATCTGATTCCGATGGCCAAGATACGCGGCAGAAAGCAGTCGATAGAGGCGCTTGCTGAAAAGCTTAAAGCGCTAGCGCAGGATATTGAACAGCAGATGATTTTTATCGGCCATGCTGATGCGTTGGATGCGGCGGAATATCTGGCCGAATTGGTCAAAGCAGATTTTCCGTTGACCGAAATACAGATTGGCTCAATTGGCCCTGTGGTCGGCAGCCATACCGGTCCGGGCGCGCTGACGCTGTTCTTCTTGGGTGATCATCGTTGATACACAATATCTAAAAAGTTCTAAAGGGGGAGCAACATGGGCGACTTATTGTCGTTGATCCAGCATCGGCAGAGCTGTCGGAATTTTGATCCGGAGCGATTTGTCGAGCAGGAAAAGCTGATGGAGATTCTTCAGGCGGCCGCGTTGTCGCCTTCCGCCTGCAACAGTCAGCCTTGGCGTTATATTGCGGTGGATGAGCCGCAGCGGGTCGAGCAGTTGGCACAGTGTGTGCAGGACACCGGCATGAACAAATTTGTGGGGCATGCCACCGCCTTTGTTGTGGCGCTTGAGGGCAAGCAAAACCTGACGGCCAAGGTAGGCGAGTCGCTTAAAAACCAAAAATATTCGGGTATCGATCTTGGTCTTTCGGTGGCGCATCTGGTACTGACTGCTGAAGATCTGGGCCTGTCAAGCTGTATACTGGGTTGGTTTAATGAGCGAAAGCTGAAAATGCTGCTCGGAATACCCAAGACTCGGCGGATTCGACTGGTCATAGCGCTCGGTTATGCCACGCCCGACGACCTGCCGCGTGACAAGCAGCGCAAAAAGTTTGACGAGGTCGTCAGCTTTAATAAGTTTTAATACAAACAATTGAGCCATGTTAAGCGCGCTGTGGCTGCGGGATGAAATTCGGGCTGTAAATCGTAAATCCGGCGTATAGCCGGGACGCTTCTCTTTTGCGGAATGCCGCGCCTGCTTTAGGCCGACCGATTTGTACCCGATGTCATCGAGCAATGTAATATGGCTAAAATCGAAGCCGCGTATTTACAGCTGTAAATACGCGGCTTCGACTATATAGGGGATTAGTTGATAGCATAAAGTCGTTTATAGGGACTTTTGGCGTTCGGGGTCAGCACATAGAAGTGGTGGGGTAAAACGGTTTCAATCGCAATGCCGAACCGCTCGCAATAGTCGGTGATATAGGGCATAATCTCCTGCATATCCTCATCGGTGGCGTCGGAGGCCAGCACCTGCGGGGGCAGGTTGGTCAGCGGCTGCACTGAACGGATAAATATCTTGCCGCCGTGCATGCCGGTGCCACAGAAATAGCCGAACGGAACGCGATCTTCGCAGCCCAGTCCCAGCACGACGATGTGCCCACCGGCCTGATATTCCCCCAAAAAGCTGCCCGCCGCGCCGCCGATGACCAGCAGCGGAATTTTGTCCTGATAGGCCTTCATATGAATACCGGCGCGGTAGCCCGCGTTGCCCTTGACAAAAATGGCCCCTCCGCGCATCGAATAACCGGTGGCGTCGCCTGACGAGCCGTGGATGACGATGAGACCGTCGTTCATCGTGTCGCCGGTGGCATCCTGTGTGTTGCCGCCGACAAGGATGGTGCCGCCATCCATATATGCCCCCAGCGCGTTGCCGGGCACGCCGTTGATTACAATTTTTTTGTCCGAGACGCCCGCCCCAATAAAACGCTGCCCCATGCAGCCCATCAGCTCGATTTCTCCTGCCGGTGCACGGCGGATCGCCTGATTCAGTAGCGTCTGATCCATATTATGCGCGTCAATTTTCATAGCAGACTCCTCCCCTTATTGGCCGGCGTGCTGCACGCCGAGGATTTTGAGCTCGGCATCGGTCAGGCCGACACCGCGGAGCATCAGGCGGTTGCCGCGCAACGCCTCGATTGAGTTGATGCCCATGCCGCCCATCATTTCCTTGACCTCGTGGGTCCAGCCTTCGATAAGATTGACGAGCTGGCGGTGTGCCTCGTCGGCGTTTAAGCGTTTAGTCAGTTTGGGCGTCTGGGTGCAGATGCCCCAGTTGCAACCACCGGTGTGGCAGCTGTGACACATATGGCAGCCCATTGCGATCAGTGCGGCGGTTCCGATATAGACGGCGTCGGCCCCCAGCGCGATGGCCTTGATAACGTCGGCGCTGTTGCGTATAGTCCCACTGGCAACCACCGAAACCTCATGACGGATGCCCTCCTCACGCAAACGGGCGTCGACCGCCGCCAGCGCCAGCTCGATTGGAATGCCGACATTGTCGCGGGTCTGGGTGGGTGCGGCGCCGGTTCCGGCACGCAGACCATCGATGGCGATGATGTCCGCGCCGCTTCGGGCAATGCCGCTGGCGATCGACGCCACGTTATGCACCGCCGCAATCTTAACGATAATCGGCTTTTTATAAGCCGTGACTTCTTTTAGCGAGTAAACGAGCTGGCGCAGATCCTCGATCGAGTAGATATCATGATGCGGCGCAGGGGAGATGGCGTCGGTGCCCTCGGGAATCATACGGGTCTTGGATATATCTCCAATATTCTTTGCTCCTGCCAAATGCCCGCCGATGCCGGGCTTTGCGCCCTGGCCGATCTTGATCTCAATGGCTGCGCCGGTCTCAAGGTATTGGCGATGGACGCCGAAGCGGCCCGAGGCCACCTGTACGATGGTGTGCGCACCGTAGGGGTACAGATCGTGGTGCAGCCCGCCCTCACCGGTGTTGTAAAAGGTGCCCAGATCGGTCGAGGCCCTCGCCAGCGCCTCGTGCGCCGGATAGCTGATGGCGCCATAGCTCATCGCCGCGAACATAATCGGCGTGTTGAGCGTCAGATGGGGCGGCAGCGTGTTGATCAGATTACCCGAGGCGTCCCTACGGATATTCACCGAAGTCTTGCCGAGGTAGGTACGGGTTTCCATCGGCTCGCGCAGCGGGTCGATCGAAGGGTTGGTCACCTGCGCGGCGTTGATGAGCAGCTTATCCCAGTAGAGTGGGTAGTTCTTGGTCGTACCCATGCCCGAGAGCAACACGCCGCCGGTGGCTGCCTGCAAATAGATCTCGCGCATATTGTTGGCGCTCCAGTTGCTGCTGATGTTGACGGCCTGCGGGTTGCGAATGACCTTGATCGCCCTGGTGGGACAGGTGGCGACGCAACGGTAGCAGTTGACGCATTTGCTGTTGTTCTCGGTCAGCGCCTTTTTGTCGGCTGTGAACTGGTGCACGCCGTAGCTGCACTCGTTGACACATTTGCCGCACAGAATACAGCGGCTCTCGCTTCGCACAACTTCAAAGTTGGGGGCAAAATCTAAAGTGACATTTAAAGCAGGCATGCCGGTTCCTCCTTGCATCTGAAGATGACGGGCTCGCCGCCCTTGGGCGACCAGAATTTATTGAGCTGCGGCTCGATCGCACGGATTGCGCATTCCTCACTGGCGATATAGACGCGGCTGCCGCGCTCACCTACGACCATTGAGCGCAGCTTCAAACGGTCATTTAATGCCATTAAGCCGCCGTCAAAACCGATTAAAATTGAAAACGGGCCGGTCATCAAAAGGCTCGCAAAGGTGTTGCGCAGATAGGTCAGCTGATCGCGCTCGGCCGGCGGTTTGGTCGCGATGGTGCTCCAGAACGGCGCCGCAATGACGCTGGCCATCTCTTTTAGCGTCAGGTTCTTGCGCCGAACGAGGTAATCGATAATATAGGTGATGACCTCGGTATCGGTGAGCAGTGTACATTTATAGCCGAACATCTCGATATAGCGGCGGTTGGCGTCGTAGGAGGAGATTTCGCCGTTATGTACAACTGAGTAATCCAGCAGTGCGAAGGGATGTGCGCCGCCCCACCAACCGGGCGTATTGGTTGGGTAGCGTCCGTGCGCCGTCCACGCATAGCCCTCATATTCCTCAAGACGATAGAATTCGCCGACATCCTCAGGGTAGCCGACCGCCTTAAAAACGCCCATGTTTTGTCCGCTTGAAAAAACATGCGCGCCCGGCATCGTTGTGTTGATGCGGGTGACGCAGCGCATGACGTATTCACGTTCGTCCAGCTGGCTGTGATCAAGTTTGTTTTGCAGCGGTCGCATAAAATAACGCCAGAGCAGCGGCGCGTCGGTAATACGGGGATGCTTTCTCGTCGGAATTTTTGAAAGATTCGCAATGTCAAAATGGCGATCCAGAAACTTTTCACAGACGTCCTTGGCGGACTGATCCTCGTAGAAAACGTGGAATGCGTAGTGATTTTTGTACTGCGGGTAGATACCGTACGCGGCAAAGCCACCGCCCAGACCGTTGGAACGGTCATGCATCGTCGCGATAGACCGGATAATCTCATCACCGGTGATCGGCTTGCCCTCGAGATCCATTATGCCCGAGATCGCGCAACCTGACGGAATTCTGATTTGCCCTTCTTTTTGCATCGGGGTCCCTCCTCCATAAGCGATCAAGCGGTAAAAAGAGAAGAGGTATCCTCAAAGGATACCTCTCCCGGTTATCGCCCTTGATTATGCAAGTAATTCTAATCCAACTTGCATTTCGCGTCAAGTGGTTTTGCAATTTTTTATTGAACGTCCTGCAAAATCCGCAAATCAAAAACAGATGATTGTGCAATATACGCAAAACATTATGGTTGCGTTGCCTTGGCGCATTACATAAATTAGGGATTATAAGCTAAAAAAGCAATACCTTATGCTCAGGCATTATTTTTCAGCAGGCGGTTCTTGCTGTTGGGTGGGCTTTGCTTGAGAATTATCTCTCGATTTACCATGCATTTTTCGGTTGACACGATGATACTGCCTGAAGGATATGAATACTAAGATGCCCAAAATTGCAATCCAGATAAGAATCAGCGGCAGATCCTCAATGATGAAAAGCAGCACCGCTTCAAAGAACCAGGCCAATTTTTCGCCCGAGCGCTTGAACGAGGCGGCAATTTTCTCGCTCAAGGTTTTGGGTGCCGACGTCGTGGGCTGATATTCCACCACCTCGCGCAGATCCAAACTCAAATAGGAATAGGCAATCTGGCTGTCCATGCGCCGCATCGTGGCGGTCAGCGATTCAATCTGATAACGCACGTCAGACAGCGCACGTTCCAGCGAAATGACGTCCTCAAGCTTCTCAGCCTTGGACAAAATATCTAAAAGTCGATCTTCCTGCAACTTTAAGGAATCGAGGCGCGCTTGTGAGTCAAAATAACTATCGGTAATGTCGTCGATGCTTTCGTTTTTTGACGTGACATTGCCGATGCCGCCGACGGCGGTGGTTACGCTGTCGAGCTTGTCTGCGGGAATTCTCGCCTGTATCGACGCCGAGCGCTCATAATAAGCGCCGCGGTGCATCAGGCTTTGGCCGTTTGTGCTCTGGCTTTCGATATAGCCGCCCTGCTCGGTGATAGCGGCCAAAAGCTGCCCCAGCGCGGTGTCAAATTCCTTGGTTTCAAGCGTTAGATAGCTGTGCTTGACAATCTTGCGGTCCGGGACCATAGCCGTGACCGTGACATCGGCCTTATTCTGGTCGGTTACGAAAACGGGCGGTGCCACCGCCATGGGGCCCCGCTCCGCCACCGCGGAGGACATCCCTGAATAACTCGCGTCTGAAGCTTGGGTAGGGGCTGCCTGGCTGATTGATTTTGCGTTACCGCAGGCGGTAAAAATAACCATTATCGACAGCATCGCGGCCAGTGTTGAAAAAACAGTCTTTTTATATCGCATGTAAGAAACCTCCTTTAAAAAATCACATTCTGCTAATAAGGTACAAAAAATTTGGCAGATTATTGCATCCCGTTGGTTCTGCGGCGGCAATAATTTCATCCACCTGAAATCGTGAAAAAAATGCCCGTTTTTACTTGACATTTGAGGGGCTGTCCAATATAATGGCAGTAATCTTTTATAAGTTAAAATGCGCCGCCTATGGGCGATGCGCACATTAAAAATGTCTGAGACATTTTTAATTAAACAGATTGGTTAGACAGGGTCTTTCCATTCGCAAATGTTTTTGACCACTTCCAGCGGGAAGGAATGGCCATACGGACAGCCGGGTCAAATGCCGAGCGGCAACTTTCGTTGCCTTATTGATTGCGTCAAAAGCGCAAATTTTATAAGTTGGTTACTTAAAACCGATGTGTAAGCGGGCACATAAAACTTGTGAAACGATCAATAAGAGTAGTAAAAGTAACTATTTGCTATATAGACTCTGACTGTTCTGAAATTTTAAAATAGGGGGCCTGCGCCTATCTCAAGTTGGAGTAGGGCAGAACCTGTTCAAAAATAACAGATTTGAATCGAAGCACAAGTGTTTGGCGTAATGTCGCTGCACTTGTGCTGTTTTTATTATTCCGGCGCCGAACCGCAGTGAATTTCACAGCGCTCGGGTGGGCGGGCGGGGGTCATATTTGGCTAGCTTAGCGGTTGCCAAAACCGCGAGTCAAAACGGACATTTCAAATATTTTTCTGATAGGGGATGCGCGCAAATGAACGAGAAAATGACGCTTTACGGGTTTAACAACCTGACAAAATCCTTAAGCTTTAATATCTATGACGTCTGCTACGCCAAGACTGCGCGGGAGCAGCGGGATTATATTGCCTATATCGACGGACAGTACAATTCCGAACGCCTGACCAAGATATTGACCAACCTGACCGAGATGATCGGTGCGACGGTGCTCAATATTGCCCGACAGGACTACGAGCCGCAGGGAGCCAGCGTGACGATTCTCATCGCCGAGGAGTCGATGATTCCCAGCGGCGACACGATTGTCGGGCATCTCGACAAAAGCCATGTCACGGTGCATACCTATCCCGAATACCACCCCGAGACGAGCATCGCAACCTTTCGCGTCGATATCGACGTGGCGACCTGCGGTGAGATTACGCCGCTCTCGACGCTCGATTACCTCATCGGCAGCTTCGATTCCGATATCATCACGATGGATTACCGTGTGCGCGGCTTCACGCGTGATGTTACCGGCAAAAAGCTGTTCATCGACGAGGACATGATCTCAATTCAGCGCTATATCGCCAAGGAGATACTGCACCGCTACGACGCGATTGACATTAACGTCTATGAGGCAAACCTGTTCCACACCAAAATGCTGATCAAGGAGCTTGATCTGCAAAACTATCTGTTTAAAACCGACGTGTACGAGCTGCCGCCCAAAGAGCGGCTGGCGATTACCAACAACCTGCGCCGCGAGATGATAGAGATTTTCAGCGGTCGCAACGTTTATTGACGCATCAACACAAGGGGGAGAGGCATGGCACAGCTTGATCAGACGCGCGCGCCGATTTATGAGGCGCTTGAGGAATTTAAAAAGATGCGGGTGGTCCCCTTTGACGTGCCGGGGCATAAGCGCGGCCGGGGCAATGCCGAGCTGCGCGACTTTCTCGGAGAAAAATGTGTCGGCGTTGATGTCAACTCGATGAAGCCGCTTGATAACCTCTGCCACCCCGTTTCAGTCATCAGAGAAGCGCAGGAGCTGGCAGCCGAGGCATGCGGCGCGGCCAACGCCTATTTTATGGTCAACGGCACGACCTCCTCGGTGCAGGCGATGGTGCTTTCGTGCTGCAAGCGTGGGGATAAAATCATCCTGCCGCGCAATGTGCACCGCAGCGTCATCAACGCGCTGGTGCTGTGCGGTGCGCACCCCGTTTATGTCAACCCCGAGGTGGACAAACGCCTTGGCATTTCGCTGGGCATGTCGGTCGCGCAGGTCGAAAAAGCGATTAAGAGCCATCCCGACGCGGTTGCGATCTTGGTCAACAACCCCACCTATTACGGCATCTGCTCCGACCTAAAAAGCATTGTGCGGCTCGCGCACCAAAACGGCATGAAGGCTTTGGTCGATGAAGCGCACGGCACCCACTTTTATTTCGGGCGCAGAATGCCGGTCTGCGCAATGGCGGCAGGGGCCGATATGGCGGCGCTGAGCATGCACAAATCGGGTGGCAGCTTAACCCAAAGCTCGCTGCTGCTGACCGGTCCTGAGATGCATCCGGGCTATGTCAGCCAGATTATCAACCTGACCCAGACGACGAGCGGCTCTTATCTGCTGCTCTCAAGCTTGGATATCTCCCGCCGGAATCTCGCGCTGCGCGGCAAAGAAATTTTCCGCCATGTGCAGGATCTGACCCAGTACGCCCGCGAGGAGATCAACCGAATCGGCGGCTACTATGCCTACGGGCAGGAGCTAGTCAACAACGACAGCATCTTCGACTTTGATACGACCAAGCTGTCGGTCTACACGCTGGATATCGGCTTAGCTGGCATTGAGGTTTACGACCTGCTGCGCGACGAATACGACATTCAGATTGAGTTTGGCGATTTGGGCAATATCCTTGCTTATGTCTCGGTTGGTGACCGCGTGCAGGATATCGAACGGTTGGTCGGCGCGCTTTCTGAAATACGGCGGCGACACCAGCGCGACCGCACCGGCATGATGACGCAGGAATATCTGCCGCCGCAGGTCGAGGTCACACCACAGGAGGCGTTTTACGCCGAAAAAATGTCGCTGCCGCTCAATAAGGCCGAGGGGCATATCTGTAGTGAGTTTGTTATGTGCTACCCGCCCGGCATTCCGATTCTGGCCCCGGGCGAGCGGATCACCCGCGACATTCTCGATTATATTGCCTATGCCAAAGAAAAGGGCTGCTCGATGACCGGACCCGAGGATATTGCGATCGAGCACCTGAATGTGCTGTGTACAGGCAAAGAATGATGAAGGAGACAGGCATGGAGCTTTGGTTCACTGAACAGCATACCCCCAATGTGCGCCTATCGATTAAGACCGACCGGCAGATTTACGGCGCGCAGAGCGATTTTCAGCGCATCGATATCTTTGAATCTGCTGAGTTCGGGCGTTTTCTGACGCTTGACGGCTATATGATGCTGACCGAAAAGGATGAATTTATCTACCACGAGATGATTGCCCATGTGCCGATGGCGGTGCACCCGAATGTCAAAGACGTGCTGATCATCGGCGGAGGCGACGGCGGCGTCATTCGGGAGCTGGCGCATTACCCCGAGATTGAAAGCATCGACCTGGTCGAGATCGACGAGCTGGTGGTCGAGGTTTGCAAAAAGCATCTGCCCGCCACCGCCTGCGGCTTTAGCGATCCGCGGGTCAGCACCTATTTTGAGGATGGGCTAAAGTTCATCCGCACCTGTGTCGAGGAATATGACCTGATTATCGTCGACTCAACCGATCCGTTCGGCCCCGGCGAGGGACTGTTTACCCGTGAATTTTACGGCAACTGCTACAAGGCGCTGCGCGCCGACGGCATTCTTGTCAACCAGCACGAAAGCCCGTTTTATGACGGCGACGCCGCCGCTATGCAGCGTGCGCACAAGCGTATTGCCGAGAGTTTCCCTGTAAGCCGCGTCTATCAGGCGCATATCCCGACCTATCCGTCGGGGCACTGGCTGTTCGGCTTCGCGTCTAAAAAATATCACCCGATCCGTGACCTTGACGCGGTGCGGTGGAATGTTCGGGGGCTGCGCACCCGCTATTACAACACCAAGCTGCATGCCGGTGCGTTCGCTCTGCCCAACTATGTTGAGGAGATGTTGAAAAATGTTGAATAAAAACGTCGAAACCTTTTTGGGCTGTGACTGCGACTACGAGGACGCCGACATCGTGCTGTTCGGCGCGCCCTTTGATTCGACGACCTCTTACCGCCCTGGCGCGCGCTTTGGCAGCCGGGCGATCCGCGCCGAATCCTACGGCCTTGAAACCTACAGCCCCTATCAGGACAAGGATTTGAGCGATTACCGCGTGTTTGACAGCGGTGAGCTTGAGCTGTGCTTCGGCAGCGCCGAAGCGGCGCTGGCCGACGTACAGGAGCGGACGCAGATTATTTTAAACGACGGCAAACGGCCCGTTATGCTCGGCGGAGAGCATCTCTTGACGCTTGGCGCGGTACGGGCGCTGCTTGAGCGCTACCCCGACCTTTGCATCATCCACTTTGACGCGCACACCGACCTGCGCGAGGATTATCTAGGCGCGCCGCTTTCGCACGCTTCGGTGATTCGCCGCTGCTGGGAGCTGCTGGGCGATTATCGCATCTGGCAGTTCGGCATCCGTTCGGGCGAGCGGGCGGAATTTATGTGGGCCAAGGACCACACCTTTTTGCGCCCCTTTGACTTTGAAGGCTTGGCACAGGCTGTGCAGGCCATCGGTGGCCGCCCCGTCTATTTCACGCTCGATCTAGACGTGCTTGACCCCGCGTTTTTCTGCGGCACCGGCACGCCGGAGGCGGGCGGCGTCTCGTTCTTGTCGCTGCTCGAGGCGATTAAGACCGTCTGCACCGGCAATGT
Organism: Candidatus Fimivivens sp.; assembly: GCA_031983305.1. GTDB lineage: Bacteria > Bacillota > Clostridia > Oscillospirales > Ruminococcaceae > Yanshouia. Next base: position 11,143 of record DALYYK010000042.1, read on the forward strand.
CGTCGGCTGTGACGTCATGGAGCTGGCTCCGCCGCTCGATCAGTCGGGGGCGTCGACTGCGTTGGCCTGTAAAGTTGTGCGTGAGCTGCTGCTGGCGCTTAACGATTGATATAA
>DALYYK010000043.1:0-11241 GCA_031983305.1 Candidatus Fimivivens sp.
CGGTTTAATTCCTGAAAAATCACAAACTCAGCAATAGCAGGACTTTAGTATAGAATAAGCCTCACTTCTTGAAAAGCAAGTTTGAAGTGAGGCTTGTTCCCCAATTAGGTTATTAAAACCTAAAAATCCAATTAAAAATGTAACTGACCATATTAAGCCACATTGTATCTGTACTATTATGTATTTGAAAATAAGCGCGTTCCAATTCGTTGGGCGCGCTTTTGTTATGCCCAAAAGGAGGTGTACCCAAACGCTGCAAATACCGTGTACAGAGCGATCAAATGCCTGTCCGAGTCAAAGCAGTATTGCCGCGCTTGCTCAAGAGAGGTTTTAAACTATGACGCAATATAAATGTGCTTGGGGTCACCCCCGGCGAACGAAGGAGGATGCTTTATGTTGACAATGGCGACAGTGACCGATGAAATTTGCACGGTACTGCGTAAAGAATGGCCGGGTTGGAAGATCTACCGGCAGACCTGCTCCGAGGATTTTGAACGCCCGACCTTATTGGTCGAGATAAAAAAACAGGAGCGGCGGATCATGAACAAGGCGCTGTATGAAGAAACGGCGCTGATAACGGTGACCTGCTTTGGAGAAACGGACAGCGGCGGGATGATCGACGCCGATGCGCTGGCGAAGGCGGCCGAGGATTTGCACAGAACCTTTTCGGCGGGGTATCTACATGTAGGGTGTCGCGCAGCGCGGTTTTCTCCACGAGAAACAACCTTTGAAGCAGACTGCTGCAAAACGGTATTCTATTGCGGATTTGTTGAGTCCAACGCTGGAGAGTTGCTCCCGCCGCCGATGCGGGTGCTTAACAGCCGGACGAAAGCTTAGAGTAAGAATGAAAACGCCGTCCTTTAATGGACGGCGTGAAAGTTGATGCGGGCGCGCACGTCTGTCGGTTTACTGATGCGCGCTGCGGTGCCGGCAAAGAATCTCAGGATTAAACGGTGCGATGCGCCGTTTTTTATATAAAAAACCAAAACAAGCGTCCCCGAAAGGGGCAAAGGAGGAAATTTTAAAAATGGGACTTCCAAACATCAGCATCAACTTTAAGAGCATGGCTGCGGCGGCGATCGCGCGCAGTCAGAAGGGCGTCGTGGGCCTGATTCTCAAGGATGCCAACACCGAGGCGCAGAACAGCGGCTACGTCATTCGGTCGACGGCCGATAGTCCGGCTGCGCTCGACGCGGGTAATCGGGCGTATATCGAGCGGGCGCTCGTCGGCTACATCAACCCGCCGAGGGCGATTCGGGCGTTCGTGCTGCCGGATGACGCGACGGATTTGACCGCCGGGCTTGCTTACTTCGCCACTGTCGAGGTCGACTATCTCTGCGGCCCGCCCGACTGCACGAGCGCCGAGGCCGCGGCCATCGCGGCGTGGGTGAAGAGCCGACGCGCGGCGCATTCGATTGTCAAGGCGGTGCTGCTTTACACCCAGTCGGACGACGCGAGCGCCGCGCTGTACGGCGTGCTGCAAACGGCGATTAAGCAAGCTGATGGCCAGAGTGCCGCCGCCACGGTAACCGAGCTGTTCAAAAAATCCGCGCCCGAGCAGAAAATCACGGTGAATAATCTCGGGGATATTTCCTGCGTGACCGGCGGCGCGGTGCTGCTGCACGAGCCTTACACCAATCTTTATGGCAAATTCTATATCGACAGCGATTTGCACCAGTGGAAAAACGGCGTCTACACGAACAAATTGACGCTGAATCTGACCGCCGTCATGGACGAAAAGAGCGCCGGGCAGGAGCTTGAGGCGGCAAAGGCTGCTGTTGCAGGCGTAGGCGAACATACAACATCGGACAAGAAGTATCCGAAAACAGGAGGAGGAGAGGAATAATGCAGGATAATCCTTATATGGCGATGCTGGACGGCATCAAACAGCGGGCGCAGTCCCGAACCTTTTCGCCGGTGCGCACCGGCGTGATGGTCGGAGTTTCGCCGTTGGCGGTCAATACTGGGGGCATCATGCTTTCGGGCACGGATTTGTTAGTTAACTTCAATTTGCTGCCGCGCATCCGGCAGCTGCGGCTCACCGAGGCGGACGGCGTGATAGACGGTGACGCCTCGGGTGCGGCAAACGGCACTTTAATCATTGCGCTGGAGGAGACGGACATTCTCTGCACGGCCGTCGAACAGAACGGTTCCCTGTCGGTCGGCGATCGCGTGGTGCTGCTGACCGAGGACAACAACCTCTTTGTGATCGCGTGTAAGGTGGTGGGGGCATGAGCCTGTTTCCTCTGATCCAGCCGCAGGTTGAGGCGCAGGCCGACACGCTACCGGTCTGGCGCGGGGGCAGTCCGCACATTGTCATGGGTGCCGACGCGGTGCTATCGTGGATTTATCGCGCCTTGCAGGTGGTGCGGTATCGCCATGAGATTTACACTTGGAGTTATGGCAACGAGTGCGAGACGCTTATCGGCACTGCCTACACCGACGACTTAAAGCAGGCCGAGGCTGCGCGGTATGTCTGCGAGTGCCTGCTGGTGAATCCGTATATTGAGGCGGTCAGCGATGTGGTGGTGTCCTTTAACGGTGAAGTGCTGGTCATATCCTGCACCGCTATGACTGTTTATGGGGAGGTATCGGTCAATGTTTGAGAACATCACACCCGAGAGCTTAAAGCAGCGGGTTTTTGACGCGCTGCAATCCGGCATCGACACCCGCGAGGGCAGCTACACGCACGATCTCATCGCGCCCGCCATGCTGGAGGTCTGGAAAATCTATCAAACGCTGAATGGACTGATTCCAATCATGTACCCCGACGAGACGAGCGGCGCGTACATCGATAAGAAGTGCGCCTATTACGGGATTGACCGCAAGGTGGGCACAAAGGCTGTTGTACTGCTGATGATAACCGGCGCTGCCGGGACAACCGTGCCAAAGGGTACGGTTTTTTTAACGGCTGAAAATCTGCGTTTATCACCGATGCCACCGTAACGCTTTCGGCAAACGGTGGACGGGTGACGGCAACCGCCGCAGAATCGGGCAGCGCATACAATGTGGGCGCGGGAGAAATTATCCGGCAGCTGTCCTCCATCTCTGGTGTTACCGCCGTAACCAATGAAGATGCGTCGCAGGGCGGCAGCGACCCTGAAACCGACGCGGCGCTGCTGGCGCGGTTGTACGCGCGGCTGCGGCAGCCCGCAACATCGGGCAACGCCGACCACTATCAGCAATGGGCGCTATCGGTGCCGGGCGTGGGTGCGGCAAAGGTGCTGCCTCTGACTAACGGCCCGGGTACTGTCAAGGTGCTGATTGCTTCTGCGGGGATGGGTCCGGTGGACGCCGCCATCGTGCGGGCCTGCGCCGACTATATCGAGACGGTGCGACCGATTGGCGCTGCGGTGACGGTGGAGACCGTAGAAGGGCTGGATATCAGCGTGTCTGCCACGGTTACAATCGACACCGGCACAACGACGGCAACGGTACGAACAGCGTTCACGGTAGCGCTGCAAAGTTATTTGCAGTCGATTTCTTTCAGCCAGTATATCGTGCCGTACAGCCGCATCGGATATTTGCTGGCCGGTATCGACGGCGTGCTGGATTATCAGAACCTGACCGTCAATGGCGGTGCCGGAAATATCGTTGTGGCGGAAAATCAGGTGCCGATGGCGGGGGCGGTGAGCCTCACATGAGTACACTTTTAGGCCTGCTGCCGGGGCTATATGCGGCGTCGCCCGAGACGGCGGATTTGCAGAATGCTTTTGCGCTGGCCATCACCGAGGCGCAGGCCGTGCGCGACGACTACGCGCTGCAGCTCGACGTCAATACCGCAACATGGGGGCTCTCGCTGTGGGAGGACGCCTATGGCATTATGTCCGACGCTGGCAAATCCGACATGTACCGGCGCACGCGGATTATCTCCAAAATGCGCGGCGCGGGGACGACCACGGCGGCGCTGATTCAGAATGTCGCCGAGAGCTTTTCCGACGGCGCGGTGGAGGTCGTTGAAAAGCCGGAGGAATACAGGTTTGACGTCAAGTTTGTCGGCAGGCACGGCATACCGCCGAATATGGATGACCTTACAGCAGCCATTGATCGTATTAAGCCCGCGCATCTGGCGTATGCGTATATTTATACCTATATGGTCTGGCGCATGCTCGACACGCTGGTGCTGGATTTCACACAGTTGGATGCGCTGAGCCTAAACTGGGACAGCTTTGAAAGAACCGGGTGGATGGACTGATTTTGAATGGCGTCAGGAAATGAGAGCGCTTCTAATAGGGTACTGTCAATAGTTGAACCTGTTGACAAAGTATCAAATTGATTATCTCTATGGTAAAATATAGCCAAGGGGGTGATAGAAATGATGTGTAGGAAGAGCGGTCAAATGCAAATGATTGTAATGGATGTGTCCGAGCTTATTCCCGAAGGACATCTTTTAAAGAAAATAGATAAACTAATAAGCTTTGATTTCATATATGACAAACTTTGCCGTACTACCCAACAAACGGTCGCCTATCGGTTGACCCGGTATGTATGTTCAAAATGCTGCTTGTAGGCTATCTTTATGGGATCAAGTCGGAACGCCGTTTGATCCAAGACGTGCAGCTCAATTTGGCTATAGATGCTTCTGCGGTTTATGTGAAAGATACCAGATCACTCAACCTTAGCAAAACGCGTCAGCGCAAATGGAATCAAAGTAATCTTTTCTACGAGGTCTTTGTAAAAATTATACGCCTTTACATAGATAACAAGCTTGTGAACGGCGAGGACTCTGGGTACCATGTTATGATGCGTAAGCGAAAAATCTAGGCCGAGGGCAGTTTTGCCGCGATGAAGCGAGAACACACAACTTAGCCAAGATTCGAAAAAGAGGCATTCTGAGAGCCAGGGAGGAATGCCTCCTATCCGCCATGGCACTAAATCTGAAAAGAATGGTTAAGGTCTTCTCTTTTCTACGGATAACGCTAAAATCCGGGAGAAATCTGAGCGTTTTTTCTGGATTTCTTGTTTTGTTAACAGGTCCAACTATTGACAGTACGGAACCATAGGTTCCTACCGCACATTGAACGAGCATAAGCGAGCGGATTCCCCGCCCGCAGACGGTGCACCAATTAGAAAAACCAGTCCGAAGACTGGTTTTTCTAATTGTGTTTTGTGCGATATATGTATATCATAGGACACTTCGGGGCGGATTTAAACTATGACTTTATGTGTTAAACATTTTGCGAAACTTACAAGCCATATGTACCAACAAAATAATATACTTGCTATATCCAATTGTGGTCCTTTAGGCATTGCTTTTCTGCTATATTTGGCTCAATTCTTGATAGTTAAGTCAAATTGCGGCGAACATTCATCGAATGTCATTCTCTGTACCGGAAATTAAAGTTTTTGACGTCAGACATATAAATTTTATTTTTTTGCAACGTCTGAAATTTCTGCTTGTTCAGTTTTTCGTCGTCCGTCAATGAATAATATTCATATAATACACTCTAAATATACAAACAAGTAATCTCGCAGACTTCTTGAAAAATCACACCCCTTAGATATTACATCCGCAATATTTATTATATGTATTGCTTTAAGATAATCCATAGGAGCCTCTCTACGCCATTTATTAATATCAAAATTCTTCGTCTACCAGCTGTTCCGGAAAATAAAAAAACACGATAACCCTTTGCAGGCATCAAGCTAAAATCTTATTGATTCTGTTTTTGTGTGCATCCAAATTTTTTCAACTTTCACTTCTTATTTTATATCGAACCAATATTTGATTCAAAAAAGGTTTTGCTTGTTGATTTTGGAAAATTGTAGTATAGTATAATATATAAAAACACACGGTGTTTACCTCGTGATAATTCCCCAAAAAATAAAAATAAAAGCGGGAGGTGCCAGTATTGGCAAAGCGTCCCGGCGGGTTGGGAGAGATCAGTGTGAAAGCCGAACTGCAAATTTTCGAGCAAAATCCGATCATTATGGCGGTGAAGGACGAAAATCAATTAGAGCATGCCCTTGCATCCGAATGCGATATTCTGTTTTTTCTGTTCGGAAACATTTGTAATATTCGTAATTTGGTAGAGCGCGCCAAGATGGCCGGAAAACTGACATTTGTGCATCTGGATCTGACACAGGGCCTTTCCAACAAAGAGGTGGCCGCCGACTTTACAAAGGAGTTTATTGGGGCTGACGGGGTGATCAGCACGCGGCCGGCTCATCTTCGCCGCGCAAACGCCATTGGCCTGCTGACGGTACTTCGAATTTTTTTGGTGGACTCTCTTTCTCTGACTAATTTGAAAAACCAAATTGATTCCTGTGATCCAGATCTGATTGAAATTCTGCCCGGCATTATGCCGAAGGTTATCCGCCGGGTCAGCGAAATAACCGAAATTCCGATGATTACCGGTGGCTTGATTTTTGATAAGGAAGACGTGTTCAATGCGCTTTCGGCAGGTGCGCAATGCATCTCAACAACCTGCGAAAAACTATGGTATGATATATAATGTCGTGGAATGTCGTCATATATAATAAAACATTATTTAAAAATTTAAAAAACTATTGCATTTCATACAATCCTTTGTTACAATAAGCAAGCAAAGATAGTTGTGTGAGTAGAGCGTAACGACTACAGTGTAGGCTGTGTTGTTGCGCCCTTTTTGCATGCGCGCAAAACTTAAAAAATCAAAAAAGGAGAGTTTGCTAATGGAAACAAGACCTTATGTGCCATGGAAACTGATGAATGATTTTTTGGTTGATACATTCAAGGGATATGGCGTTCCGGAGGAAGACGCCAAAATCTGTGCAGATGTCCTTCTGGAATCTGATCGCCGTGGAATTGAAAGCCACGGGTGTAATCGATTTAAACCAATTTATATTGACCGCATCATCAACGGAACGCTGAAAGCGGTTACCGAGATTGAAATATTAAAGGATACACCGACGACGGTCGTCATGGATGCACACGATGGCATGGGCATGGTAGCCAGCCATAAAATGATGGAGCTTCTGATTGAAAAAGCCGGGAAATACGGCATGGCCGGCGGTGCTATTTGTAACTCCACCCATTACGGCATAGCTGGCTACTGGAGTACGATGGCCAGTAATGCTGGGATGATCGGCATCACCGGTACCAATGCCCGCCCTTCGATCGCTCCGACGTTCGGCGTTGAGAATATGATGGGCACAAATCCGCTGACCTTCGCCTTCCCCACGGATGAAGAGTTCCCCTTCAGTCTGGACTGTGCCACCTCCATTGCCCAGCGCGGCAAAATCGAGTATTATGCCCGCACCGGAAAAGACACCCCGGCCGGGATGGTTATTGCTGAGGACGGCACGGCCATGACGGACTCCGCCGAGATTCTCAAAGCATTGGTCGCCGGAACCGCCGCGTTGGCGCCTCTGGGCGGCATCGGGGATGCCATGGGCGGATACAAAGGCTACGGTTATGCGGCTGTGGTTGAAATTCTTTCTTCGGCCTTGTGCGGCAGCCCCTTCATGAAGGCGCTGACCGGTGTGGACGAAAACGGCGCCCAGCAGATGTATCATCTGGGCCATTTCTTCTTTGTGATCAATCCCGAATTTTTCATGGGACTGGATGTATTTAAAAAAACGGCCGGAGATATCTGCCGCGCTCTGCGCGCATCCAAAAAAGCGCCCGGCGAATCGCGCATCTATACCGCCGGAGAGCAGGAGTGGCTGGTCTGGTGCGAAAGAAAGGACAAAGGCGTACCGGTCGGCGAAGCCGTGCAGCGGGAAATCCTAAAGATTCGTGATACATTAAAGCTTACATATCGCTTCCCATTTGAACAATAATCGGAACTGGAGGATACTGCTATGGATTATGCGAAGGAATCGCTGCGCCTGCACGGAGAATGGAAGGGGAAAATTGAGGTGGTGGCCACAGTGCCCACCGACAGCAAGGACGCCCTTTCACTGGCTTATACCCCCGGCGTGGCCCAACCCTGCCTGGAGATTCAAAAGGAGATAGAAAAAAGCTACGAGCTGACCCGGCGGCACAACCTGTGCGCAGTCATCACCGACGGCTCTGCCGTTCTGGGGCTCGGCGACATCGGCCCCGAGGCGGGCATGCCGGTGATGGAAGGCAAGTGCGTGCTGTTTAAGGCGTTCGGCGGGGTAGATGCCTTCCCCTTGTGTGTGAAAACCAAGGATGTGGATGCTTTTGTCGAGACGGTTTACAACATTTCCGGCTCTTTTGGCGGAATCAATCTTGAGGACATCGCCGCGCCTCGATGCTTTGAAATTGAACGCAAGCTCAAAGAGAAGTGCGATATTCCCATTTTTCACGATGACCAGCATGGTACCGCCATCATCACATTGGCCGGTCTGATCAATGCGCTGAAGATAGTGGACAAGAAAAAGGAAGAGGTCAAAGTGGTTACTTCCGGCGCGGGTGCCGCCGCCATCTCCATTGTCAAGCTTCTGTTATCGGCGGGATACAAGGATATCACCATGTGTGACCGCAAGGGCGCTATTTACGCCGGACGTGAAGAACTCAACTGGATTAAGGCGGAGATGGCTCAGGTGACCAATCTGCAGAAAAAGGCGGGCACACTGGCCGACGCGCTTGCGGGGGCCGACGTGTTCATCGGCGTATCCGCCCCGGGCACCGTCACCACCGATATGGTGAAGGCCATGGCCAGAGACGCCATCGTCTTTGCCTGCGCCAACCCCACGCCGGAGATTTTTCCCGACGAGGCCAAGGCGGGCGGCGCACGGGTAATCTCCACGGGCCGGAGCGACTTCCCCAATCAGATCAACAACGTATTGGCTTTCCCCGGTGTGTTCCGGGGTACCTTCGACGTGCGGGCCAGCGACATCAACGAGGAAATGAAGATGGCGGCGGCTCAGGCGTTGGCCGGTTTAGTCTCGGAGGAAGAGCTCTCCGAGGAGTATATTATTCCGCAGGCCTTCGATAAGCGGGTTGGCCCCACGGTGGCTAAAGCCGTGGCCGATGCAGCCAGAAAATCCGGTGTGGCACGAATTTAAAACAGTGACCGAAGAACAGCCCCGGTTGGGCGCAACCAGCGCCCTGCCGCGGCATGTTCAGATTAGGAAAACTTCATTCAGCCGCGAGCGGCGCATACTACAGGGGTAAACCAATGATCGACTTCAATCTCAAAAAGCTGTTTTTACTGGACATGGACGGTACTATTTATCTTGGGGATACCCTCTTTGACGGCACCCTTCCCTTTTTAAACCGCGTCAGGGCACGCGGAGGAACTTATTTATTTATCACCAACAACTCCTCGCGCAGTGTTTCCGCCTATGTCGACCGATTGATCGGCATGGGCATTCCCGCTGTGGAAAACGATTTTCTAACGTCGGTGGATGCTTTAATCTGGTATCTGCGCGGCAAGTATGACGACGCACTGATCTATGCCTTCGGGACAAAGACCTTTCGCGAGCAGCTCTCTCAGGCCGGTTTCCATATTACAGACCGGCTGGAGGAAGGCGTGACGCTCTTGGTCTGCGGTTTTGACACCGAGCTTACCTTTCAAAAACTAGAAGATGCCTGCATCCTGTTGGGGCGCGGGGTAGATTTTATTGCAACCAACCCGGATTGGGTCTGCCCCACTTCTTACGGTTCGGTACCGGACTGCGGTTCGGTGTGTGAAATGCTGTTCCGCGCAACCGGTCGACGACCCAAGTTTATCGGCAAACCGGAGCCGGAAATGGCGCTGCTCTCTATGGAACGTTATGGGCATTCCAGAGATGAAACGGTTCTGATCGGCGACCGGATTTACACAGACATCGCCTGCGGGGTGAATGCGGGAATCGACACGGCTTTCGTCCTCTCCGGAGAAGGGGTGCCGGCGGACATCGCGCGATTTAACATTCAGCCGACAGGGATGTATCAGGATATCTGTGATATTTTGAATCACATAGATAACCCGGCCAAATAAAAGGCCCTGCCAAGAGAATTCTCCGTCTTATTTTTGTACATCATTAACAAATAAATGTAATTTTTTAGGAAAATAAATGGTTTTAATTGACAGTCGATGGGATCACTTGTAAAATCAATATAATAAAGTTGATGTTAAGTCTCCGCTGCATATATGCTAAATTTATGTAAACAGAATGTAAAATCTACATAAAATTCAAGTAAAGTCCACGTAAAACATATGGCAATGGGGACTATAACAGGCTAATAAAAAAGGAGATGTCAAGATGAAAAAGGCGATCACACTGTTTCTCACTTTCGCGATGGCACTGTCTATGACTGCTTGCGGAGGAGCCAGCAACAGCAGTGCGAATGCCGGCGGATCCACCGCCAGCACCTCCCCCAGCAGCGCAGCAGGCGACCCTGCCGATGATTTCTACATCACCATTAAATTCTCCAACGTGTTCCAGCCCGCAGAATGGAACTACAAAGCCAGCGAATATTTGGCCAAGATCGTTTCCGAGCGCACCGACGGCCATATCACTTTGGATTACTATGGTCAGAACCAGCTTGACTGCTATGCCCAATCGGTGGAGCAGGCCCACAATGGCTCCGTATGGATGGGATTGGAAGAGCCGTCTTATTTCGCCGACTATATTGGTGACTACAACGTATTGATCGGCCCCATGCTTTACACCAGCAACGAGGAATACAACGCCGTCATGGAATCCGACATTGTAACCAATCTCAATGCCAAGCTGGCTAAGGATTACAATATCCATGTGCTGGATACCCACTACACCTTTGGATTCCGCAGCGTCTGCACCAATAAGGTTGTTAAACAGCCCTCCGATTTAAACGGGCTGATTATGCGTTCCACCGAATCCCCCTTGTTTGTCAAGACCATCACCTGCCTGGGCGCCACCCCCTCCGCTATGAGCTTTACCGAATGCCTGTCCGCTATGTCCAGCGGCGTTGTAGACGGATTTGAAGGCTCAACCTCCACCTTAAAAGACACCGGCGCTTATGAATACACGAAAAAAGTGGCGTCGACCAACCACTTTATCGCCACGCGCTGGCTGTTCATGGCTGAGGATGTCTATCAGTCCATCCCCGAAAAGTGGAGAACAATTCTGGATGAGTGCTGCGTGGAAGCCGGCAAATGGGAACAGGATAATGCAGCCAATGACGAAGCCGCTATGATAGAATTCCTTTCTGCCCAAGGCGTCGAGTGGAACGATGTGGATGTTAATGCGTTTACCGAAGCCTGCGCCCCTGTGTATGACTGGATTGTCAACGAATACGGCGCCGATCCTGCTCTGCACCAGAAGCTTGTGGACTTCCTGACGGATTTCCGCGCAAAGGCATAAAATAGGTTTTCAGTAATT
>DALYYK010000044.1:0-11221 GCA_031983305.1 Candidatus Fimivivens sp.
ACGCCACCGAACACCACCGGCATCAGGGTAGACGGCACGACAATCCCAACCTACGCCATCAGCGGCACAATCACAGGCAGCGACACAAACAGCGGTATTAACGGCGCAACTGTGCAGTTAAAGAATACAAGCGGCGGCTTGCTTGCTACTACCACGACAAACGCTTTGGGGCAGTACGATTTTGCGAATATTCCGGCAGGCGACTATCGCATCGAAGCCAGCGCCGCGGGCTACAACACATTCACCCTCGACAGCCCCCTTACCTCCAACATAGAAGGGCAGGGCTGGGATTTAGTATTGACGAAAACCGGTCCCATCCCCACTGCTGCCACCATCAGCGGCACCATCAAGGGCAGCGATACAAACGGCGGTATTAACGGCGCGACAGTGCAGTTAAAAAATACAAGCGGCGGCTTGCTTGCTACTATCACGACAAATTCTTCCGGGCAGTATATCTTTGGCAATGTAGCAGCAGGCACCTACCGAATTGAAGCAAGTGCCAGTGGCTACAACAAGGGCACGATCAACGGCATTGTTTTGCAAACCGCAAGTATAAGCGACAAGGATTTGACTTTGACAAAAACCAGCGATACGATCACCTATGTGGTCACGGTGAACGGCAGCTATGCCTCCCCAACCGGCGCGGGCAGCTATGCCAAGGGTACAACCGTCAGCATCTATGCCAGGAACCGCAGTAACTACACTTTTACCGGCTGGACTTCTTCCGATGTGACCATCACAAGCGCAAGCAGTAAAAACGCCAGCTTCGTGATGCCCGACAAGGCTGTCACCGTAACCGCGGGCTGGAGCTACAACGGCGGCGGAAGTGGCGGTGGAGGAGGTTCTTCCTCTGGCGCCACAACCACGCCAGCTGCTACTACCCCCGGAAAGACCCCGAACCAGCCTGTTACTGCAGCGGCTCCTATCACAGCAACCGCAGGCAAGAACGGCACCGCCAGCGCGTCTATCCCGGAAAAATCTGTCACAGACACCATTGCCAAGGCGCAGGCTGACGCAAAGGTGCAGGGCAAGACCACAAACGGAACCTCTGTTACGCTGGATGTCACCATGCCGCAGGGAGCAACCTCCCTGACGGTGAATTTGACCCGCGATTCCCTAAACAGCCTTGTGAGCGCAGGGGTTACCAGCCTTGAACTGAACGGCTCCCCCGTAACCGTATCCTTTGATACCAAGGCGCTGGCGGAAATCCAGAAGCAGAGCAGCGGCAACATCAGCATTACCATCGTACCCAACGCCAGCCTTTCCGCTGCGGCCAAGACCATGATCGGCACACGCCCGGTCTATGACCTGACGGTAAGCTATACGAAGGACGGCAAGAACGCCACAATTCCCAGCTTCGGCGGCGGTACGGCAACGGTTTTCGTGCCTTACACTCCCGCAAAGGGCGAAGCAGTCGGCGGCCTGTATGCGGTCTATGTGGACGCAAAGGGCAACGCCACCCGCATCGCAGGCTCCGCTTACGATGCCAACAGTGGCTGCGTGATGTTCACCACCACCCACTTCTCCCTGTACGGTATCGGCTACACTGCGCCGTCAGCGAAATTCACGGACATGAAAACTCATTGGGCAAAGGAATCCATTGATTATGTGGTCGGCAGAGGGCTGTTCTCCGGCACAGCGGAAACGACCTTTGCGCCCGACACTGCCATGACACGGGGAATGCTGGTAACGGCCCTCGGCAGACTGGCAAATGTGGATACCAAGGCGTATACAACAAACAGCTTCACGGATGTGAAGACAGACAGCGCTTTCCACCCCTACATTGAGTGGGCATACAAAAAAGGTATCGTACAGGGCACCGGAAACGGCAAGTTTGAATCCAACCGTGCCATCACCCGTGAGGAAATTGCGGTCATCTTCGCAAACTTCGCCAAGGCTACTGGCTACACCCTGCAGGTGACCCGTACCGCAACAACCTATGCGGATGCTACCAGCATCGATGAGGCATACAAGACGGCAGTTACAGCTATGCAGCAGGCAGGCATTATGATGGGCGGCACAGGGGGCAAGTTCAACCCGAAATCCAGCGCCACCCGTGCCGAGGTTTCCTCCATGCTCCATCGCTATATCAAGCTGACCATTGACCCCGATACCGCACAGGGCTGGGCACTGAATGACGCCGGACAGTACCTGTACTACAAGGACGGCAAAGCGCTCACCGGCACACAGGCCATCGGCGGCGTGAAGTATTTCTTTAACACTGACGGAACGCTGAAAACCGGCTGGATACAGGACGGCAGCAGCTGGAAGTTCTACTCCGGAAACACCATGCTGGTCGGTTTTTGGAATTTGGGCGCAAACGGCGAAAGTAAAACCTATTACTTTGATACCTACGGGAATATGATTTCCGGAAAGTGGCTCCAGATTGACGGAAAATGGTATTACTTCAACGCTGACGGTTCCCTTGCCAAGAGTACCAAAATCGACGGCTATGAGGTCGATGAAAACGGTGTGAGAAAAATGACAAAAGAGGACGCACAGGCTGAAATTTCAGCCTGTGCGTCCTCTGCAATACAAATATTATTCAAAGTAAAATCTGCGATATAGCTCTTGGGTAAGGTCGCTAAAACAGGCTTCCAACTCGATTCCGCGAAGATATTCCATATAATCTGGAAGGGCTTTTGAAAACTGCATATAGCAATACTGCTTTAAAAGCCAGTCCATAAACCGCATGGGTGTGTACTCGAACGCCAAAAGCAACTGTTCAATATGCAGATATTTATATGCTTTTCCATGCGGGGTTTCTTCAAAAAAAGCCTTATGTAGGGAACCGACGATATTAAATCGTTTCTGATAGCCATTGGCAAGTTTCTCCAAGGACATAACCTCTGACTTCAATGTTTCCAATTCACGATCCCGGATAATCTGCTCACAGTAACGGACAAGATCGGCTTCAGATTGGAACGGCGGTTCTCCGTTTTCTTCAAGCAATCCGTCTGCTTTCATCCTTTCAGAGAGTATTCCGCAGTATTCTGAGACAATTAAATTTTTCATACACCCACCATTCCTTTCACCCTTCCTGTTGTCATTATAGCAAACGGTATGTCGGTATTACAATAAATGTGGAAAAGTGCCCTGCCGAAAATCAGCAGGGCACTTCGGATTATTTGCAAATCAGGTCATGAAGCACACACTCGTCTGCGATTTCCTGTGCCAATTCTGATGAACGAAAACGTTCCATTGTATCCTCCTCCGGCATAGGATGCGCTTTCAAGTAATCCGCACGGATACGCTCTGCCATCTCAAAGGCGGTCTTATCAATGACAGTACAATGTTCTGCCAGCTTGCCAGTCAGAAGCAATTCCCGATACACCCCCGGCTTTTGTTCATGCAGGTAGTTTAAACGGAGTCGTCCGTATTTCCCCAAGTCGGCAAGTTCGGCTTTACCGTCAATTCCAATGTTTGGGTACAGTAACCCATCAATTTCTGTATATTCAAATTCAAACTTTGCCATAAAGCAAATCCTCCAATAAAGATTATTTACAATTCATCGGTAATCGTTTGGCTGCAATGCTAAACAATATGATTTTTGTAAACATCCTTATTGGAGTGCCGCCTTAAAGCGGGACGCTGTTTTCAGCGCATCAGGATAAACTTAACGCTAGTCAGCGGAGCCAAACCGCTTGTGCAGTACCACCAGCAGCCCGATCATCATCAGAATCGAGACGCCAAGCGTCAGCAGCAGATTGCCGTTGGTAAAGCCGGCCACCAGATAACCGACAAAGCAGCAGGCCGCTACCAAAATGCAATAAGGCAACTGGGTTGAGACGTGCTCAATATGGTCACAGCCGGCGCCAGCGGAGGCCATGATGGTGGTATCCGAAATCGGCGAGCAATGGTCGCCAAACACCGAACCCGCCAGCGAAGCGGCCAGCGTCGGGATGATCAGCGAGGGCGCGACCGACTCGCAGATCGCAAACACGATCGGAATCAGAATGCCGAAGGTGCCCCAAGAGGTGCCCATCGAAAACGAGAGGGCGGCGGCGATCGCAAAGGTGATGGCGGGCAGAATTGCGATCGGGATATTGCTGCTTTCGACGACGGTGCTCACAAAGTCGCCGGTCATCAGCAGGTCGCGGCAGACGCCCGAGATGGTCCACGCCAGCACAAGGATAATGTCGGCCGGAACCATCGATTTAATGCCCTCGGTGATGCCGCCCATAAATTCACGCGCGGTCATCAGCTTGCGCGGAACAAACTGGATAAATGCCCAGACCAGCGCGACAAACGAACCTAGAACCAGCGCGGGGCCGGACGAGCAGTCACCAAACGCTTCGGCCAGCGTCAGACCGCCCGCAAAATAGCCGCCGTTTTCAAGCATGGCGAGCGCCGATACAACGATCAGCACGATAACGGGCAAAATCAGATCCCAAACGGTACCCTTATCCGAAATTTTGGCGCCTTCGCCAAGCGAGATGTCGACTGCGCCCAGATCGCCCTTGGCCGCCCGGGCCTCAGCTCTGGCCATTGGGCCGAAATCGAGGTTTGAGACCGAGAGCGCAATGAGCATTGCAATGGATAAAAGGGCGTAGAGGTTAAAAGGAACGGTTGCCACCATCGCGTGGATACCGCTGCTGAACATGTGACTATCCTCGGGCAGGGAGGAGATGACGGCGGCGCCCCAGCTTGAAATCGGGGCGATGATGCAGACCGGCGCCGCAGTTGCGTCAATGATGTACGCGAGCTTTGCGCGGGAGATTTTAAAACGGTCGGTGACCGGCTTCATAACGGTGCCCACCGTGAGACAGTTGCAATAGTCGTCGATAAAGATCAGCGCGCCGAGACCGCCGGTCGCAAGCAGGGCGCTGCTCTTATTTTTGAGCTTTTTGTTCATCAGCACGCCGTAGGAGCGCGAACCGCCCGCCATAGTGATCAGCGAGACAAGCGCGCCGACCAGCGCCAGAAACAGGATGATATCCAAATCAAAGCGGCTGCCCATCAGCGTAAAGGTGTTTTTAAGCGTGTCCACCACCAGATTGCCGCCCGTGGCGACGGTATAAATCAACGTGCCCGAAAGCACGCCGATCATCAGCGAGGAGAGAACCTCCTTTGTAATAAGCGCGAGCCCAATTGCGATCATGGGCGGGAGAATTGATAGCCAACCTACCGAAACAGCTTCCATAATATGCCCTTCCTTTTCCTTTTTCTTCGCTGCGCCACAACGACGTAAATAAATCAGCGCGGTATACCAAATGGTATGCCGCGCTGCAAAAAGGGGGAAAAACCCCCTGTTTGACAAATGATAGCGCTTCACACCCGTGACAGTGCGCCACATGTTTTGTGGCGCCCCAGCATAAAAAGCCCGACAATGCTTTTTGCTTCGGCGGTGGCTCCTTTCTCCCGATGGCCTGCCGCCCATACAATACCGGGATACTCTTAAACACCGCGCCTCTACCATTATTCAAAAATGGATCATGTAAAATAATATATTTGTTCAAAAATAGCATGTTTCGACCGCGAATGTCAATAGATATTTTATATATAGTCAAACCGCTTGGGAATCGGTTCGGAATTTGCGAGGATATTTTGCGACTCGCAAGGCGGAGGGCGCAGGCGGATTGACGTCCGCCAAGGACGACAACACAGCGAGGTGCAAAATAGACCGCAAAGACAACGCGATTTTCAAGTAATTCGACTATAATATATCGGGGTATCGCCTTTTGAGGTGGGATAAGCGCTAAAAGGCGGAGGGTAGGAAGAGAATGCCCTGCCCCCCGCTTTTATTTACAAGGATAGAATAGCCGTTACCCGCTCGCAAAGCCGGTCAAAGCGGGTCTGATCCAGCGCTTCATCGTAGAGCCGCTCAAGCTCGGCGTGTGTTTTTTGCGCGCTTTGCAGCAGACTGTGTGACTGTTGGAACATCTGCCGCGCCGCCTTTCGGTTAAAAGCGATGCGGTTCTTATAGGCCGCCAGCATCTTTTTGTCGGTAAAGCGCCGCGCGTTGATGATGCGCTGCGGCTCGCACGCGACCATCAGCCGCTCGTTGGTCGTCAGAAATGCCAGCGATAGTTCAGGAAGAATCAATTGCTCGAGCCGCTCAAACGGGGCTAAGGAGCTGTAGCCGCAGATGACATGACAGTTGCAGGCCAAAGCACGCTTGTGCAGCGCCTTGAGCAGCAGGCCGGACGAAGGGCCGTACTCATCCTCAAGCAGCACGACGGCCTTAATGGACTCCATCGACGAAAGCTCGGGCAGCAGCCGGTAGCCGTCTGAGAAAATGCGGACTTCTTCAAAAGCCTTATCGCCCTTAAACACCTTGGCTGCGATGCGGTCGGCCTGACGCTCTATTTTTTCAGGGTCGGTCGCTTCCAGCGCGATGCGGTAATTGTCGTTGCACAGCGCGTCGGCGGCGCACAGATAACGGCGGGACTGCTCGCGCAGCCGCTCTTCTTTGTCGGTCAGCGCAATAATCTCGGCGCGCTTGCAGCGCAGCTTTTCGGTGTCGAAGCAGTCGTCGAGGCAGAGCAGCGTCTCGACCGCGCCGGGGTATTTTGGTTCGATGGCGTGCGGCTGTGCGCTGTCTAGAATAGCGGTGTCGGCCCAGTAGGCGGCCTCGGGCTGGCTGACAGAATCTACCGACGCTGCAAGATGGACGCAGTGCCCCGCCGCGCCGGCCGCCTTGGCAGCAAAGCTGATCAGCTCGGCCCGTCTTTGCCGTGTTCCGCCCTTGAGCAGCAGAATGCGGGAAAACCTGTCGGCATCACAAAGCAGGTTTAACCGTGAAACAAATCCCAGCGGCGTATTGGCGCTCAGATAAAAGCGCGTCAGATGTGTTTTTATCACTAAAAGACCTCCTCACAGCTATCTTTTACATGGTATTCTGACGGCAAAACAATTGATACTAAATTGCCTAAAAATCCATATAAGCGCTTTTGACAGAGGGCTTTTATAAAAAATACCGCAAATATTTTTAATTTGCATATCGCTAATAGTGGTGAATTTTAGATTGGTAAGTTTAAATTAAATTTTTAAGCCGCGGATAGGCCCGCAAGGCATTTTGGTAGAACACCCGCTCCCATTCGCTTTGCGGTACAAACGATTGAATCAGCGCAATGTAGGCGTGCAGGTTCACGAGCGGCCAATCCGAGCCGTAAAGTACATGATCCCAGCGGTCTAGGTAGTGCAGCCAGCACTCGAGCTGCTCGACATAGGCCTTGTATCGGCTGCGAAACGCGTCGGCATCGGGAATGCCGACCGCGAGACCCGAAAGCTCGACGTAGACATTTGGGTTC
This sequence comes from Candidatus Fimivivens sp., assembly GCA_031983305.1. GTDB lineage: Bacteria > Bacillota > Clostridia > Oscillospirales > Ruminococcaceae > Yanshouia. The sequence continues at coordinate 7,254 of DALYYK010000044.1, forward strand.
TTTTTGGCCACCTCGGCGGCGTCGAGCATCCACGGGTTGCCGAAATGACAAAGCACAAGGCGCAATTGCGGATAGCGCACCGCCACCTCATCCACCGTCAGCGGGTGAGAAAACCGCAGCCGGCCGGCCGGGTTGGCGGTGTCCCCGGTGTGAAACGCCACTGTCAAGTCGTATTCCGCCGCCAGCTCGTACACCGGATGATACAGGCTATCGTCGGCGTAAAACGGGCGGTACCCGAGGTAAAGCTTAAAGCCCACGCAGCTGGGGCAGGCGATGGCTTCGCGGTAGGCGGCCAGCGTTTTCTCAAGGTTGCCCGGCCGCAGCCCCTCGGGATCAACGCCGATGCAAAAGCCGACTGAGGACGGGTATTGATAGGCTTTTACATCCACGGGGCCGTTGAGGTCAAAAAGCCCGGGACGGCAGCATTCCCCCTCGAGCAGGCCGGTACCCATGACCACGCAGGCGGCTATCTGCTCCTGCTCAAAGCACTCCATCAGATGCGGGAAGTTGTTTTTATGGCCGCTTTCGCGGCAGAGGGCATCAAAGCCCTCGTTCTTTTTCATGTGCAGGTGTGCGTCTATTATTTTCATATTTTGCGCCTCCGAAAAACTGATTCTACGATGTCGCCCTATGATAAAGCGTCGAGGTGTTATCCGTCGGCCTGTTCTGTCAAACAAGCGCGGGGCGGGCATACGCGCGGCGTTATGGCGATTATTATAGAATAGCACGCCGGTATGAAAAATAAAATAGCCGCGACCCGCTTTACAGCAAAATACATTTAGAGTAAGATAGTGCTATTACACTAGAAAAGGACTGTACTCAGATGTCGAAGTGTTATTCGCTGTGTGTTCGCCTGCGCGGGATGGTCATTTTTCGCCGGCTTTTAGAGGATGCGGTGCTTTTGAACCTGACGCGGCTGCTGGAATCGGAGTGTCCCCATAACGGCATTTCGCATTACGCGGCTTTTGCGGCGGCGCTGTACGAAAAGGGGGACAACCTCTCGGACTATCTGCTGGATCTGGTGCTGCGGGATGAAAATCTCTATATGCAGAAGGCCGCGGGGCGGCAGCCGATCTCCCCGCTGCTAAAGGACTGCCTTGATCAGGAGCTTATGCTGCTTGAGGAGGTTAGCCGGATTTCGCCCCAGACGCTGCGCGAGGTGCTGGGATATGACGGATTTTTACCCGCCTACCACTGCGGTGCGCATGACTTCAGGGCGGCGTATGCCGGGCGGCTGGAGAAGATATCCTGCTACGGCTACGGCGTTTTTGTGGATCATCACGCGTTTATACTTGAGAATCACACCTTGGTTCCGGTGCGCTACCCCGACCCGATCACGCTTGACCGACTGCCCGGCTACCAGCGTGAGCGGCGGCTGGTTGTAAACAATACACTGGCGTTGCTTGAGGGACGGCCTGCCGCCAATGTGCTGCTTTACGGCGACAGCGGTACCGGCAAATCCTCGACCGTTAAGGCGATCGTTAATGAATACGCATGCCGCGGGCTGCGGCTCATTGAGCTTAAAAAGAACCAGCTTACCGAGATTCCCGCACTGCTCGACCGTCTGTCCGCCAACCCGCTACGCTTTATTTTATTTATCGACGATCTGTCGTTTACGAAGGACGACGACAACTTCGCTGCGCTTAAAGCCATTTTGGAGGGGTCGATTTCCTATAAAAACGACAATGTGGCGGTGTATGCGACCAGCAACCGCCGCCATCTGGTTAAGGAGAGCTTCTCAGACCGTGAGGGGGATGAAATACACCTCGGCGACACCATTGCCGAGCTGACCTCGCTTTCGGATCGGTTTGGGCTGACCGTCACCTTCGAGCGCCCCGGCAAGCGGCAATATCTCGATATTGTGCTGCACCTCGCGCAGCTCAACAACATCGACCTGCCGGAGGAGACTCTGATTTCGCGCGCCGAGACCTATGCGCTGCGCCGGGCGGGGCGTTCTCCCCGCGTGGCCAAGCAGTTTATAGAATCGCTGTTGGCCGACCGGGCCTGAGCGGGGCTTATTGAATAAATGGCGAATGCTTTTATGAGGGAGAAATCCCTGTATATTAAAGCCTTCCACAATATTAAAAACGCGCCATTCCGGCGCGTTTTTGGCGGTTAGATATAAAAGTTCGGCTCGGAGCAGGTATTTGCGACAGCCAGGGCGCCTCCGGGTAAACTTGAGAATGTTTCCCAATAATTTACATGTAAAAAAACATTCTGACACAAATTGCGCTCATAATAAAACCAGTGAGGTCGGCGATGACCGACGCCGATACCGTATGGCGTATACGGCGGATTGATGTAGCACCATAGTAAACGGCGATGGTATAAAAGGTCGTCTCGGTCGAGCCTTCCATCACGCTGGCGATGCGGCCGATGAGGCTGTCGGGCCCGAAGCGGGCCAGCAGATCGTTGAAGATGACCATCGCCCCGCTGCCCGAAATGGGGCGCAGCAGCGCCAGCGGCACCACCTCGGCCGGAATGCCGATCAGCTCGGTGACAGGCGCCAGCGAGTGGGTCAGCAGGTCGAGCGCACCCGAGGCTTTAAAAACCCCGACCGCCGTTATCAGCGCGACCAGCGCCGGGATGATTCTGAACGCCACCCCGATACCGCTGCGCGCGCCGCTTAAAAACGTGTCGAACACATTGAGGCCGCTGACCCAGCCCCAAAGGATGATCAGGCCGATGACGACCGGAATCGCCCAGCTGCTCAGCGCGGTCATGAACGTTTTCTCCTGTCGGAACGCAGCTTGGCGGCCACAATGCCGGACAGCACCGAAACGGTGGAGGCCACCCAGACCGCCGGCAGAATATCAAGCGGCGTTTTGCTGCCCGCCGCCGAACGCAGCATGGCCGTTGTGGTAGGCAGTAGCTGTAGCGACGCCGTATTCATCGCTACAAAAAGCACCATGTTATCTGTGGCTGTGCCGTTGGCATGCTCCTCTTCTTCCATCGCTTTCATTGCGGTAATGCCCAGCGGCGTGGCGGCGTTTCCGAGCCCGAGCAGGTTTGCCACCAGATTCATCGAGATTGCGCGCATCGCTTTGCCTCGCGGGTGCAGACCCTTAAACAACCGGCAGGTTATCGGTTGTGCCAGACGCGCCAGTGCGCTGGTCAGCTTCGATTCCTCCGCGATGCGCATAATGCCGCCCCAAAGGCAAAAATTCCCTGCGAGCGACAATATCAGCTCGATGGCGCGCCCGCTCTCTTTAAGCAGGGCGTCTGACACCTGCGGCATTCTGCCGGTGAGCGCGCCAAAAAGTATGCCGCCCAGCAGCATTACGCAGAAAATAGCAGTCATCATATGCGTCACCCCTATGCAATAAGGGTATGAGCAACATAAAGTTTTGATCACTAAATTTCAATGTAAAAAATAAGAATTATTTTGATTTTTTTACAAAAATTTACAATATTTGCCTTTACATTAACCTACCGATGCGGTATAATAGCTGCGATATGACAAATAGGGAGTATAAAGTTTGTAAGGTAACCTTTGCCCTGTTTTTATCATGAAAGAAAAGGAGTGGAATTATGAAAGCAACGGGAATTGTAAGAAAAATTGATGATTTAGGAAGAATTGTGCTGCCGATCGAGCTCAGGAGGACGCTGGGCATCTCAGAGAGGGACTCTCTCGAAATCTATGTAGACCACAACAACATTGTACTTAAAAAGTATGAGCCCGCCTGCATCTTTTGCGGAAGTGCCGACAACATCACGGTGTACAAGGATAAAAATGTCTGCGAGCATTGCCTCGGCGACATTAAGGCCAACGGCTAAGCACTTTCCGACATTCTACAGGGCGGGATTTATATTTTTCGTCCTTTGGAGCCTAAACAGTCTGTAAAATTCTCGCTGGCGTTTTTTGATGTCGCATTCCGCCGGGATGCTATATAATAGACCGTCTGGCATAGGCGCGGCCGCGTTTTAAAACGCGGCCGCTTTTATATTATGTTGCGGTCTAACCCTGC
>DALYYK010000045.1:0-11008 GCA_031983305.1 Candidatus Fimivivens sp.
CACTCGCCCGAGTCGGCGATGCGCCGCTGATAATCGAGGATTTTCGGGTCGTCGCTGATCATCAGCGTCACGCCCGCCAGCGCCTCAATAGTGGTCAACGGTGTTTTCAGATCATGGACAAGGTGGCGTATCTCAGAATCCTTCTTGGCCTCTAACGCCTGCATCCGCGCCTCTAAAAGCGCCTGCGCCGACTGCACGAGCCGGTGCTGGTCGGCGAGCAGCCGCGAGAGCAGCAGCGACATTGAGACGAAAATGGCCATCTGAAATAATGCGAAAGCGGTCAGAACGCCGTGCCGGTCAAAATACTGTGCCAGCAGCTTAATGTCCCCCGAGACGACGCCGCGTCCAAACCCCCAGGCCGATAGCGGTGGCACCACATCTAAAAACTGCACGCCGATCAGCGCACAGATCAGAACGGCGCTGCGCTTATAGGGCTTGACCGTCTCGAGGTTAAAGCCGTCGAGCATGTAGATCATCAGAATGACCAGCAAGGACGGAATGCCAAAATCGTAGCGCACGCCGTAAAGCCACGACGTCAGGCAATAAACCGTAATGATAATCAGAATAACCATAGCGCGAAACAGCCACCGGCTCTTTTTAAAAATCGCCGAGCAGAGCAGATAGCTGCCCAAATAGATCGGCAGCGCCCGCAGACTGTTCATGATAACCAATAAAAACGCGGCCACCATCAAAAGCCCCACATCCCGCGTGCCCGCCGCAGAATGGAGCAGCGTGTAGATTTTAAAGCTTTTGACATTGATGAACAGCGGCAGCACCAGCCCCAGCGCCAGCAGCTGCCCGCCTGAGAGAATGTCGCGCCGCAGCGGTTTATTTCCCACGCGCTTCGCCCCTTTGTTTTGATATCCGATCTCTTTTAAAATAGTAGCATATTTTTCTTGGTTTGCCGCAAAAGCGAGCAAAGAAAAATAAAGAAAAAATGGGAGTAATACGCTGTGCCGCCAAATTGCCGTTATACTTAAAGACAAATAACAGCGCGACATCATCACAGTAAGGGAGAAGTCAGATGAAACGACTCTTAGCATGGATAACGGCGTTGACGCTGCTCGCAGGTTGCGCGTCACCCGGTCAGCCTGTGGCGCAGCAGAGTAGCGCCCCTAATCAGATCGTACAGCCGCAGGAAGTCCAACCCACGGATAGCCTCCAGACCGGCAGCGTCGCCAGTGGCAGCACCGTCGCCGTGAGCAGCGCCAACCCGGTTGCCAGTAGAATTGGAGCCGAAATTCTCAAAAAGGGCGGAAACGCCGTCGACGCGGCAGTCGCGGTCAGCTTCGCGCTCGGCCTTTTAGAGCCCAACGCCTCGGGCGTCGGCGGCTGCGGCTATGCGGTTTACGTGCCGGTCAGCGGAGAGCCCGCTTTCTACGACTACCGCTCGGCCGCGCCCACAAATTTTGACCCGCAGGCGTTTATCGCGCTGCCCGACGAGGCGCAGAAGCACTCGGTGGCGGCGGCGGGCGTACCCGGCGCTGTAGCGGGCTGGCTGAAGCTGCACGAGCAATATGGCAGCCTACCGCTGGACGAGCTGCTGGCTCCGACCATCGCGCTGGCCGAACAGGGGTTTGAGGTGCTGCCATTTCTGGCGTCGCTGTTTACCGACAACTACAACCTGCTTTTAAAGGACCAAAGCTGCGCCGCCCTGATGCTAAACGACGACTTCCCCTATATGGAAGGCGATCTGATGAAGAATCCCGCCTATGCCAAAACGCTCAGAAAAATTGTGGCAGAGGGACACGACGGATTCTATAAGGGCGAGGTGGCGCAGGCCATTATAGCCGCCAGCGACGCGCGCGGCGGGACGATGACGCTTAACGATCTGGCCGGGTACGAGGTCCGGGTGGGCAAGCCGCTTGAGGGCAGCTATCGCGGCTACACTGTGCTGACCAGTGCGCCGAGCTCGAGCGGCGGTATCGCGCTCATCGAGGTGCTCAATCTGCTTGAGCGTTACGACCTTGCCGCCTCGGGCGTTAACACGGCTCAGACACTGCACCGCATGGGCGAGGCATTTAAAATCGCCAACGCTGACCGCTACAGCTTTGTGGGTGATCCGGCCTTTGTCGATGTTCCGGTCGAGACGCTGATCTCAAAGGCGCACGCCGACGCGCGTGCTGCGCTGATTTCGGACGACAGCGTGCTTGGCGATCTCGATGTGCTGCCCGACAGCCAGTCGACGAGTACGACCCACCTGTCGATCATTGATGCCGAGGGCAACGCTATTTCGATGACCAATACGCTGGGCACCTATTTCGGCTGCACTGTAGGCGTTGTCGACTGGGGCTTTCTGCTCGATAACCAGCTGCACGACTTCTCGATCGGCGAGTGGGAACAAAACGCCCCCGAGCCGGGTAAGCGTCCCCGCAGCTCGATGACCCCGACCGTGCTGCTTAAGGACGGCAAGCCTGTGGCAGCGCTGGGCAGCCCGGGCGGCGAGGCGATTGTCTCGACGGTGGCGCAGATTATCTGCGACCTGATCGATTTTAGCCTGCCGGTGGATGAAGCCATCAACCTGCCGCGTATCTACCAGAGCTGCACCGGCCCGTTTGTGGCTGAGGGCGGACATGACGAGGCTGCACTCTCGGCGCTGGCTGCACTGGGCCATACGGTGCAGCGGCGTGAGAAACTGGACTATTTCTTTGGCGGTGTGCACGCGGTGGTGCGCAACGCCGACGGGTCGCTCATCGGTGCTGCCGACCCGAGACGTGACGGTGGCGTAGCGGCCTACTGATGATTTGCTATGCTGCGCGCGTAGCGTGCAGGAATATCACGCCTCGAAAGGCAATTGTCCCGCAAGGGACGAGCCGCCGCACTAATTACCCCGATATCATAATCGTTTTGCGCACGGACTAATATTGAGGTTACCGTCTGCCGAAGCTTTTACCCTTATTCTTTACCTTTAACCAGGCGGCATGCCTGTCATCTACACGATAGAAAACGGAGGTATATTTCTATGAATTTGGCGAGAACCCGTTTACTTCCCATTCTGCTTGCACTGCTGTTGGTTCTCTCGATGGCGTCCTGTGCAGGCAGTCCGGCGTCATCTGCCGTCAGCTCGGGCGCGCCGCCTGCCGAATCGTCACAGGCCACGCCCCAAGCCGCTCAAAGCAGCGCGCCTGAAGCGCCGGTCGACGACGGTGTCATACGCGCCACCGCTGAGGAGATGGATCTCTCCATCCGCCACGCCGAGGGCTATAACGGCATGGTGGCGTCGGCCAGTCCGCTGGCCTCAAAGGTGGGGCTGACCATCTTAGAGCGGGGCGGAAACGCTGTTGACGCGGCGGTTGGCGTCGCATACGCGCTGGCGATGGTCGAGCCGAACGCCTCAGGCATCGGCGGCGACGGCTATATGCTGGTGTATGACGCCAAATCAAAGAAATGTACTTTCCTCCACTATAAGGGCGAAGCGCCCGCCGCCTTCAGTCTTGATTTTTTGCTTGAACATTCCGATGTGCAGGGCAAGGCCTTTAAGGGCTACGCCGCATTGGTGCCCGGCTTTGTCGCCGGTATGGAAAAGGCCAACGCGCTGTTTGGCACGATGCCGATGGCCGAGATTTTGCAGCCCACCATCGACTACGCCGAAAAGGGCGTCGAGGTTACGCCGTTTATGGCGCATGTCTATGTCGACTATTACAATGTGCTGCGCAAGCACGCTGAGACCGAGGCGACCTTTTTAAACGAGGGTTTTCCGTATAACGCGGGCGAGACCTTTACGAATCTTAACTACGCCAAGGTGCTGCGCCGCATCGCCGCCGAGGGCAAGGACGCCTTTTACAAGGGTGAAATCGCTGAAGCGATCGTCAATTCTCTTGCCGCCGACGAGGGCGTTATGACGCTTGAAGACCTTGAAAATTTCAAGGTGATTGTGCGCGAGCCGGTTTCGACGACCTACCGCGGCTACAAGGTCGTGTCGGCCCCGCCGGGTGCGGGCGGTACCGCCGTTATCGAGGCGCTGAACATGGCCGAGCATTTCGATATCAAGGCGATGGGCCACAACATGCCCGACACACTGCACATGTGGGCCGAAATCTTTAAGCTTGCGGCGGCTGATCGCTACCACTATACTGGCGACCCGGCCTACAGCAAGAAGCCGGACGATCTGGCGGCGCTGACCAGTAAGAGCTATGCCGCCGAGCGGGTCAAAAAGGTGAATATGGAGCGGGTGCTCGGCAAGGTGACCTATGGCAAGCCGCTCGAGGAGGAGGGCGCGCACACCACCCATGTCTCAATTGTGGATAAGTGGGGTAACATGGTCGCCATGACCAACACGGTCAGCGACTTTTTCGGCAACTCGATTACTGTTGAGGGCTGCGGCTTCTTTATGAACAACGGTGCGTTCAACTTCTCAGAGACCTATACCTCCAATCAGCCGCATCCGGGGCAGAAGGTGCGCAGCTCCATTTCGCCGACGCTGATTTTTAATCCCAACGGCACTCCGCTGGCGACGCTCGGCACGCCGGGTGCGGCGCGTATTCCGATCACGGTCACCCAGATCGTCAGCAATGTCGTCGATTTTGGCATGGATATGCAGGAGGCCATCGACGCGCCCCGCATCTTCCAGAACTACAACACCGGGCTTTCAATCGAGGGGCATATGGACCCGATGACCGTCTACACGATGAAAAAGAAGGGCCACGACGTCGCCGAGCGCGGCAAGCTCGACTACTTCTTTGGCGGTGTGCAGGGCGTTAAGATCGACCCCGCTACCGGAGAGCTGCACGGCGCCGCCGACCCGCGCCGCGACGGCAAGGCACTTGGATATTAATTCCGCCCCCTTGCGCCGCATCTGGCAAAATGCTAAAATTCTGCCAGTACCTTTTCACGGTTTTGCTAATTAACGGTACGCAGCTACTTTACCGCGTGGGATGACGCAGAGCACCCGACCAATACCGGAAGGGGCGTCGAATACGGGACAGGAGGGATTATGATGCGACGAGGATTGGCTGTTATAGCGGCTTTGATGCTATGCGCCGGGTGTGCTGCACCCCCCGAGCCGCCTGCACCGCAGACCGTTTCATCATCTGCGGTGCAGGCGCAGGAAGCCTCCGACCCGACACCGTCCCAGAGCGCGTCTTCCGCACCGCCCGCGGTTGAGATCGAATATCCTCTGCTGGTGACCTCGCTCGGGCAGAGCACCGACGGTCTTCTTGTGCGCGAGATGCTCAGCGATCTGAAGGCCGACTTTACCTACGAAACGGTTGTGCCGCCTGAAAAGCTCAGGGACTATAAAACGGTGCTGCTGGCGGTTGGGGCAAGCGCCAAGGCGCTGGGCGGCTTAGGGCTGACCACTGAGGTGGAATTTGACCGATGCAAGGCGTTGCTGGCGGCTCTTGAGCCTGAGAGCACCGTCATTCTCGTGCGGCTGGGCGACTCGGCCAGTCAGGACAGCCTGACCGCCGCGCTGCTTGAACTCGCTCTGCCGTATTCGGATATGCTGCTGATCACCCAAAACAGCGACCGGGACGGTGCGCTGGCAACCCTTGCAGCCGGGCAGGGCATTGCGTGCAGTGTCAGCGGCACGGTGCGGCAGATGGCCGAGGCATTGGGGATGCTGATTTTTCCGTCCAAGCCCGCACAATAGAATCCGATCGGCACTTTAAAAGAGGCTTGCAGCGCCATTGAGCGGCAGGCCTCTTTTTTATGAGCTGCCTTGTTAAAAGCGCTGAAAGTTTCAATAAAATTTGCATGTATCGGATAATTCTCCTGCAGGGCACCTGTGTGAAAATAAGAGAAATAAGGGAGAAACAACGGCGCCGTCGGGCGACATGCTATAATTTGTATGAAGAAAAATCGCTGCCGGGTGTTCCTCAACAACTTGTGCGCAGCGGATCTGCCAAATTCCCGGGAGGTATGAAAATGAAGGGTCACAAGCGATTAATTTCCATTTTGCTGGTTCTGGGTATGGTTGCCGCACTGCTGCCGGTCGCGGCGGTGGCGGCCGCGGGCGATACGGTCATTACCAACATTGCCACACAGGCACAAGCAGCAGCCGCTGGCACCGGGTATATCAGTACGATGACCAAGACTGCTTGCGCCACATTACAGTATGGTCAGGTGTTTTATTACCCGCTTCGCACCGGTGCATCGGACAATATTACCGCCGCGAACGCTCTGACTCCCGCCGATTATACGCTGGCGTATACACCCGGTGCCTCGGAGTCCTTTAACGCGGTGAAATCGCTCGAGATGGTCTATGCGCCGACCAGCGCCACCGTTTCGCGCTGGTGGATGAAGGTGACGCTGATTGACCAGCCCGTTGGCGCACCTGCAACGCTGCCGTTGGATGGTGTATTCAGCGTTGCCGCTACGACGCCGAGTATCAATGTGACAATGGCGCCCAAGGACTATAACTATCCGCTGACGGTGGTCGCCGTGGCAGGCACTAAAAAGGTTGCCACCACTATTTCCACCGTGCCGCAGTATGCCCAAGGGGGCGCGACCTATATCTCCAACGACACCAGCGGCGCCAGCACCGCCAGAAATCTGGATTACGGCACAGTCGTTTATTATTTGCTGCGCACGGCCAGCGGCTCGGCAGGCAATATTAAAGCCCCCGACTATCTTGATCCGAATGACTATACGTTGGCGGTTTCCGGCGCGCAGGGCATTAAATCGGGCGGGCTTTCAATTGTGCCGCAGCAATGTGTCTCGGGCGAGACATTCTGGTATCTCAAGGTTGAATTCATCGAGCAGGGCAGCCTGACGACCGATACGCCCGTAAAGGGTATCGTTACGGTTACCCCCTCGGGGCAAACCGCTTTTACGCTGAATATAGGCAGCAGCAACGACATTACGCTGAAGGCGGCGACCGCCACCCCGGTTGACAAGCCGATTTACAGTCTCGCCACTCAGGCGCAGGCCAAGGGCAGCAACGGGGTTATTTCGGTGCTCAACGCCACCCAATGTCAGAATTTGAATTATGGTGACGTTATCTATTACGCGCTGCGCTCGACGAGCTCAACCTCGTCCTACCTTACAGGCGCGAACGACCTCACCCCCGCGAAGTACACCCTGGGCTATACCAAAAGCGCGGATGAACCGTTTAATGCCGTCAAGTCGGTTAAGCTGGTGTACGACAACACAGACACAGCCTCGCGCTGGTGGATTGAAATAACGCTGATTGACAAGCCCGCCGGCGCACCCGCCAAGCTCGACTTAAACGGTGCGTTTATTGTTACCGCGGCCGATCCCGCCACCAATGTGTCGATGGCGCCCAAGGACGGCAACTTTAAGCTGGCGGTCGTCGGCGCGGTGGCAAGCCTTGAAAAAATTGTGACCACGACCTCCACCGCGCCGCAGTACATTAAAGAGGGCGACACGCTGATCGCTCAAAACGGCACGGGGACGACCTCGTCCCGCTTCCCTTATGGGCAGACCGTTTATTTCATTCTGCGCGACGCGTCGGGGGATATCATCACCCCCAACTACATCGTTCCGAGCGATTACATTGTCAGCAACACCTCGGCGCAGGTCGTTTCAACCGAGTTGGTCAAGGGTAATTACTCAGGCGGAGAGCGTTGGTATGCCAAGATGGTTTTCATCAACCAGCCTGCCGGTGCGGCTGAGACGGCTGTTACAGGCACATTGACCCTCACCCACAAGGACGGCGCCGTGACGACCTTAGACTTAACCGCGCGCGGCATTAAGCTGGGCGAGGCGGTTGCGTCTGAAAAAATCGTGGGGTCCACCTCGACCGCACCGCAGTACATCAAGGAGGGTGACACGCTGATCGCTCAGAACGGCACCAGCTCGACCTCGTCCCGCTTCCCCTATGGGCAGAGCGTTTATTTCATTCTGCGCGATAAGGACGGCAAGGATATCATTACGCCCGATTACATTACCCCCGAGGATTATGATATTTATTACGAATCGGAGCAGGTCGTTTCAGCCGAGCTGGTCAAGGGCCAGTATTCGGGCGGCGAGCGCTGGTACGTCAAGCTGGTGTTTATCGATCAGCCCACCGACGCAGGCGATACCACCGTCGAGGGTGACCTGACCCTCACCCACAAGGGCGGTACTGTGACGGCACTGAGCCTGACCGCACGCAACATTACCCTGTCGAGCGATGCGACGCCGCGCCCCTTTGACCGCATTGCCACCTGGGCGCAGCGCATGACCGACGGCGCGGTGCGCTCCATTTCAGGCGCTTCGACCAGCGCGCCGACAGTGAGCTATGGCGAACGCATCTACTACGCACTGGCCAACGGTTCGAGCACGACGCTTTCTTCGGCATCGCTTTTGGATCCCCTTGATTACGAGGTGACCTATACCCCCACTAGCAGCAACAATTTTGATCCTTTTGATTCGCTGGAGCTGGTGTATGAACCGTATGCTACCAGCTCGGCCAGCGGCAGCAAATGGTTTCTCATGCTGCAAATCAGCGATGACGCGCAGGGCCTGATGATGGCCGACGGCCTGATCGAGGTTAAGCGCATTGCCGACGGCGCCGTTATCGCATCGCTCGATCTGGCTAAAAATGTTCCCTTGATCCTAGGCGGTGAGGATGACACTGTCAATAATAAGGGCGTGCGTACCGTGACGCTGGTGCACCATATCGGCAGCACGAAGCTGGTTGAGAGCGAGACGGGCTATGTCGGTCGCGCAACCTCCGACCTGGGCGGCATTTCCAGCAATGTTACCTACGGTGAAACAGCCTATTACATGCTGTTCGGGCAAGATAAATTGGGTAGTCAGCACCCTGTTTCCGATCCTGACGCGGTGGAACATATCAAGATAAAAAATAAGCTTGAACAAAACGCCGACAAGATTGAAAAGATTGAGATTATCAAAAAGCGCTCGATGGCTTACGGATACACCGGCTACTACTATTTTCTCGCCATCACCTTTGTCGAACAGCCCACCTGGGTGTCGCGCTACACCGTCATGGGCGATATCGTCCTTGAGGGCAAGGGTAAGTACGGCATCAACACGCCGGACAACACCTGCAAGCTCTTCATTGATACCGTCGTCGGGCCTGAAAGGGCGCATACGCGTGTCGATACTCAAGACGAGCAGGAACAGCGCACCTTAAGCGATACCTACCGCCGCTTCAGCTTTAAGGATGACGCGCTAGGCAGCGACAAGGAAGACGAGCTCTATTTCTACGGTATGAGCGACGACAACTCCTTTGTTGTCGATACCAGCGACCAGGAGGATATTCTGCTGGGTAACACGGTGGAATACAACGAGGCGGTCGGGGCGCGCTACCCCGGGGCCGATCTGTTCTTCTTTAATGGCAACACCAAGGCGTTTAACCATCACGGCGTCATGACCTTCTCCTTCTCGCCGGATACCTTTATCTATGAGCGCAACGGCAGTGAGCTTTCTCGCATCAACGGTCTTAAATATGACGAGGACGATAAGGCATTTAAATTCCTGACCAAGAAGATCGGCAGCTATGTTTTCTCGGATACCGAGCTGGATTACGATCGATATAACATTCACCATATCGCCACCTGGGCGCAGTCCCCCAATGCGGATGGCAGCCTCTCGTCGATATCGGGTGCCAGCGATAAGGGCCCCACGCTCGAATATGGCTCAACCGTCTACTACGCGTTGCGCAGCGCCGAGGATAAGGGCATCACCAACCTGATGGCAATTGAGCCCGAGAACTTTACCTTTGGCTTTGTGACCAACGACCCCAATGCGCCGGTCGTCAAAACGGCGGGACTGACCTATCGCACCAACTGGATTAAGAGCAGCGACAGCCGGTCGGATAAATGGTATGTGACCATTACCTTTGCCGAGGTTCCCGATCCCGGCGTAGCGCGCAAGGTCTCGGGCGACTTTGTCATCTACTATAGGGGCGAGGAGGTCACGCGTCTGACCCTCGGGCCGACCGAAGCGGGCAACTTTACGCTGACGCTGCACGGCGGACGCCCGGTTGAAAACGACTGGATTCCCCGCGACTATATCGCTCCGGTGCTCAGAGAGGAAGGCGAGATTGAGCAGGCTGTTGTCACAAGCTATCTCGACGCCGAGGGCGAGAGCGACGGTGAGCAGGCTTCCACCACAAGCGATAACACCGGCGCCGAGACGCCCGAGCGTGACACAAGTGCCACTGAAGGCTCTGAGCCGGACGGTGAATAGCCGTTTCAGGAGGGAATAAGTTCCGCGAGAGCCCGCTTCAATTACCCCCATTCATAAAATCCCACACAGGCGGACGTCGGAGAGCCGTTCGCCTGTGTGGGATTTTTCTTTCACGCCTCGGCGCTTAATATTGAGGTCTGGCGTTGGAGGAAAAAGTAATCGGCCCGGCTTTTTAAGCGGGGCCGATTACTTTTATTTAATGCTGCTGCTTTTTATGCGGCAGCCGCATAAAAAGCAGCAGTACTAGCGCTGCCAGAAACGTGGCGGCAATCCAGCCGCGCGGGTATTGCACCGTGTAATAGACCGGCGACTGCCCAGCGGCGGACCGGGTGACGGGGTCAAACGGCAGAGCGTAATCCGCCGCGATCTTTCGGATATTCAGCAGGTTGATCACCGGCAGGCCCTGCGCGAGGTACCATTCCACCAGCCCGCTGCGGCTGCTGATGCGGTCAGCCGCAATACGGTGGCGCAGCAGCCCCTGCCCGAGCGACAGGGCGCTGTCCCCCAGCCCCATCGACGTGATGTTGCCGCCCGCCGCCACAAAGCAGTCGATGCCGTCTTTAGCGTAAACCGCCTTTCTGGCGGCGAGGTTTTTCTGGAAATCCGACTCGCGCAGCACAGGAATGCCCCAGTCCTCCACCCGCGCCAGAATAGGGTCAAACGCGGTCTCGTCAAAAACACCGCGGCCGATATCGTAATCGCCGCCCGGCGTGACGAGCGCGCTGTCGGTTGAGATCAGCCCGTCAACATATAATCGGTGCGCCATGTCGGGGAAGGTCAGTTCCGGCAGGTTCGCGCCGTAGGTCGAGGCCCCTACCGACGAGATGTAGCAGAGCTTTAGGTCCATCGCGTCGGCCGCGCAGATAACGGCGAGGTTTAGCCCCGGAAAGGAACCCGAAAATCCCGCGCC
>DALYYK010000046.1:0-3317 GCA_031983305.1 Candidatus Fimivivens sp.
GAATCAGGCAGCTATGTGGACGGGTTGTTCCGCCAGAGCATCTCGTATTATCTTGACCTGCCCGCCAACCGGGTGCTTGCTGCCTCGAGTCAGGTCAGCCTTTCAATGCGCTATTCCGAGAACCTCGATTTTAACCGATCGCTGGTCACCGTCTATGTCAACGACCAGCCGATCGGCAGCAAAAAGCTAGAGAAAGAAAAGGCACAGGGCGACACCGTGCGGTTTGACATCCCGGCCGATCTGCGAGTGCATGGCAATTTTTCGGTGCGGGTATCCTTTGATCTCGAGCTGCCCGACGCGTGGTGCACGCTGAATCAGGCGCAGCAGCCGTGGGCCTATGTCACCGGCGAGAGCATGCTTAAAATTATTCCGGCCGACCTTGAGGGCCTTCTGTTTGAGGGATATCCCGGTCCGTTTTTAAAGGATGGCCGCTTTAACAACGTGGTGGTGGCACTGCCCAACGCTCCCGCTGCGGCCGATTTTGAGGCGCTGCGGCAGATGATGCTGACCTTTGGCCAATTTTTAAAGGATAACACCGGTGCGCTGCGGGTAGCTTATATGTCAGACATCGGCAACCTCAAGAACTCGAACGTTATCGCAATTGGGCGATTTGAGAAAAACCCGATTGTCCGGCAGATCAACAGCACGATGTTCTTTCAATTTAATCCGCAGGGCACGACGCTGCGCTCGAACGAGAAGATGACGATCGACCCCAGCTATGGAACGACGCTCGGTACGGTGCAGCTGCTTAACTCGCCCTACAGCGAACAACAGCGCGCGCTGATGGTCGTGACCGGCGTCAGCGACGACGCCATGCTGCGCGGCGTGGAATATATCGGCCTGACCGAGAATCTTTGGCAGCTTTATGGCGACGGCTATATCGCCGATGGCGCGGATATTTTTCCGTTCAGGTTTAAGCCGGATAACGCCAAGCACGAATCGCTGATGGATCAGTTGGCTGCCCGCAGCGATATCCACCTGTTGGCGCTCGCGTCGGGTCTGATGCTGCTGCTCGTTGTGGTGTCCGCAATTTTGCTGGCCAGAAAATACCGAGAGAAGGGGCGCCGCGCATGAAACAAAACCGGAATTTTTTAATCGCTGACCTCGCGTTTCTCTTCATGCTGCTGCTCTTGTTTATTGGCATTCTATTTATATCCGGCACGCCCGATCACTTTCAGAAAAATATGATTATTCTGGCGACGGTGTTGACCGTCGTAATCATCACCTATTTTTCTGCGTTACCGGTCGGGCTGGTGCTTAATATCATCTTGATTTTCAGCTACGCGACCTATGTTATTGTGTACGCGGCCTCCCGGGGTGTGCCGGTCGCGACTGATATCTATTTTTGGATTCTCTTTAGCCCCTGCCTGACCGTCGCCGTCCATTTATTCTCAAGCCGCACCAAGCAGGCCGAGGGGTTGAACGCCGAGATGCACGAGCAGCTTGTGCGCCTTTCAGGCGTCGACCCTGAGACCGAGCTTAAAAACATCCGAAGCTTTGAGCGGGAATGCGGCGTGTATATGAATATCTCGCGCCGCTATCAAATGGGTCTGGTCGTCGTCGTTTGGCAGTTTCGGTACCAGCGCGAATTGGCGCAGATGCTGGGCCAAAACGCCCTGTTGCGGCTGGTGCGGCAAATTTCCGAGGAAATAGCGCAGTCTCTGCGCCAGGAAGATGCGCTTTATATGCTGGATAACGCGCCGTATATGTGGGGCACCCTGCTTTTTACCGATCTCGAATCGACCCATATTGTGGTCGAGCGCGTGCTTAAACGGCTTAAGACACTGGATCTGACCAACGCCTCGGGCAAGCATCCACTTATTTTAGAGATGCGCTCGGGCGCCGCGCATTTTTCTGGAGCCATCAGCACACCCTTTCAGCTGCTCGAAGAGGCTAAAAAGAAGCTTGAATACGATGTTTAGCCGCTCTTTTGAGTTTTATACCACAAAAATAAGCCGTCCTGTCGGCTTACATCACTTTACCGCCGACCGCCTGTAATGATAGGCGGTCGGCATTCTTACTTTTTATTAACGACGCGTTGATCAGTCTGCAAGCTGTGATGTGAGAAAACGGATATCACGCACAACATTTTAAAAATTGCAATTGCAGAGCACAAAATGAGAAGAAAATTTGGCGGTTTTCTGGTATGATACCCTTAAAGGGATGTGATGGCTGCGTGTTTGTGTTCGGAGAAAAGGAATTGGCCTATTTAAAAAAAAAGGATAAGCGCTTGGGCGCGGTAATCGACACGCTGGGGCTGCTTGAGCGCGACACCGACAGCGACCTGTTCGCCTCGGTGGTGCGGCATATTGTCGGGCAGCAGATTTCAATGGCGGCACAGGCCACCGTCTGGCGCAGAATGAACGAAGCTCTCGGAGAGATAACCCCCAAAAACGTTTATACCACCGAATTGCAGGTGCTGCAAGCCTGTGGCATCACCTTTAAAAAGGCCGAATATATCAAAGATTTTGCCCAGAAAGTGCATGACGGTATGTTCGATATCGAAGCGCTCACCGAAAAAAGCGACGACGAGGTCATCGCGGCGCTGTCGGATCTAAAGGGTATCGGCGTATGGACCGCCGAAATGCTGATGATTTTTTCCATGCAGCGCCCCGACATTTTAAGCTTTGGCGACCTTGCGATTCAGCGTGGCCTGCGGATGCTGTACCACCACCGCAAAATAGACCGGGCGCTTTTTGAAAAGTATCGCCGCCGGTACAGCCCCTATGGATCGGTCGCAAGCTTTTATATTTGGGCGGTCGCCAACGGGGCTATCCCGGGCATGAAGGACTATGCGCCCGCCAAAAAGCTCAAGCGTTCATAGACATTTTAAAACACGCTGTCAAAAGTGCGGCGTGTCAACAAAAAAAGCATCGGAGAGCAAATCTCCGATGCTTTTCACTTGTGTTGTGCGGCAACCGTGCGGCAGTTAATATGCAACCGGGCATCTGGCTCAAACCATCAGCTAAAAGGGGCGAACATGCTTGGTCCAGAAACCGCCGACAAAATTCTTGGGCTCGTAAGACACAATAAACGCGTGTGGCGAGGTTGCCTGCAAAAAAGTGATCAAAGCTTTCTCGGCACTGCGCTTGGCGAGCACCTGCAACACCAATCGGCTGCCGTCACGTCCCTGCCCTTGCCATGCGGTGACGCCGTACCCTTCCTCCCGCAACAGCGTGGGCAGATTGCAGTCGGTGGAGTCGACAATGACCTGCACATTGACATAGCCAAGCGCGAGTCGCTGCTCAAGGCAGCTACCGATATAAACCCCGGCACCAAATCCGGCGCAGTAGGCCATAATGTTCAGCGGACTGGTC
>DALYYK010000046.1:3327-10886 GCA_031983305.1 Candidatus Fimivivens sp.
CAAGTTTTGCAAAGCGATCGTCAATCCCAGCAGATAAATACCCACTTCGACGACCGAAATCAATGCCGCCAAAATCCGCTGCCCCTTGATGACCATAATGGTACGCAGCGTATTGAGCGAAACATAAACAATATTGATGCCGACGATACTCAGGACAAGCGCCATGAGAGTCCTCCTTTTGGGCCATGCCCAGAAAAAAGTGCGCTAAATCAAAGCGCCCTTGATACCCAGTATAGCACAAGCGATGTATAAATGATATTTTTTCTTTAGTACAAAATTCTGGATTCTTACAAATAATTAAACAGCAAAATAAATGCAAACAGTCGATCAAAATTCTGTAGGGGGTTTACATTTTCAGCCTTTATTTGTTAATATTGTAATAGGCAGCTACAAGCGCCAAAAACGCCCTGACAAGGACAAGAATTTGTGAGGTGGTATTTATGGATTTAAAAGAAGTTATGCAGCAGCGCCATTTTGTTGTGGTCGGCGATACCTTGAACGAAGAAAAATATGCCTATAAGATCAAAAAGGGTCTTCTCGAAAAGGGTTACCACGCACAGGCGGTCGGCAAGGAGCTGGCCTCGATCAACGATGTGGAAGGCGATATCGATATCATCGACCTTTGCATCAATCCTGTCAAGGGGTTACAGCTGATTCAGGAAAATAAAAAACCCTTTAAGTGCATCGTCATCCAGCCCGGCGCCGAGAGCGAACCGCTGAAAAATTATCTGGATGAGAACAAGCTGCCCTACATCGAGAGCTGTGTGTTGGTGGGTCTGAGATTACATGCCCAGTAAGGCACCTCCCGATGTAAAATGTGAAAATTGAGCATATGTCCGCAGCAGGCCGCCTTTTTGGCGGCCTGCTTTTCAGTCTGTTAAAAAAGCCTATGTTTTTGGCAGCTGTGCGCAAACGGCGGAAGTTATTTAGCGCTGGCGCGCAGGAACAGCCCGCCTGACCCCCAGAGAGAAGCGAGGGGACGGCGGAGCCACAAGCGGGCACTCATCGCTGCGATCAGTGCAGCCGTTCGACCGTGAGCGCACAGATATGCGAGCAGTCAGAACGCCCCCCTATACGGTTGCGCCACGTGAGGGTGTCGACGTCCCACGCACCATTAACGGGCGCGCATCCAGATTTGTTACTAGAATACCCGCGCCCATTAGGTTGTCTGGCCTCTGGGGGCACGGCGGCGCTTCCATCGCACCGCGCCGTGTGTGTAAGGTGGTCTTTTTTGACAGTCTGAACAGACCGCCATTTCTGGCGGTCTGCTTGTTATAATGCAAAGGCTTCTCGAAGCCGCATTATTTTTAAAATTTGCAAAGTGGACTGTCGTCACGCAAAGAGCAGCGCCTTAAGTGCGTCGAGTGAAAACACCGGCGCGGCGCAGGCCCTGTTGCGACACAGATAATAGGCGCAGCCGTCGGACGGCAACGGATAATCCGCCGTAAAGGGGGCGATCTGCGCCAGCACCTGCTGATTCTTGGCTGTTTTAACGAGAACATTTAAGCCTGAAACTGGATATTCCCGCAGAAAGGCTGACAGCACCGTCGGACCGCTCTCGTCTGCGGCGGCGCAGATCAGCTCCTGCGTGGGGTAAAGCGCTTGGGTCAACGCCAGCAGCGCGACGCAATAGCCTGCGGGATAATTGTTTAAAGCGCCGCAGACAAACGAGAGCTGCGCATCGGCAGCTTGCTGCCATTTTTCCTCGCCGGTCAGCGCGGCCAGACGGCACAGCGTGAACGCCGCCACCGAGTTGCCTGAGGGCAGCGCGCCGTCATAAACCTCCTTGGTGCGGGTGATCAGTCGCTCGCCGTCTAAGGCGCTGCGGTAAAAACCGCCACCCGCTTCATCCGGGAACAGCGTCAGCATCTGCCCCGCTGTCTTGAGCGCCGCCGATAAATATTGCACGTCAAGCGTCGTGTCATACAGCGTCAAGAGGGCCAGTGCATAAAAAGCATAGTCGTCGAGCTGGCCGTCATGCGCGGCCTCATCCTCCCGCCAGCGCAGCCGCAGGCGGCCTTTGTCGTCGGTCAATTGCGCCGCGATAAAACGCTGCGCTTTCTTTGCGGCGTCAAGATAACGCGCGTCGTTTAACAGCCATCCGGCGCGGGCCAGCGCGGCGATCATCAGGCCGTTCCACGCGGTCAGCACCTTGTCGTCCTTGTGCAGCTGGGTGCGGATCAGACGATAATCATACAATTTTTGGCACAGATATGCAATTTGGTCATCGCTTTCTTCAAATCGGCGGTTCTCAATCAGGTTTAAAATATTTTTGCCCTCAAAATTACCCCGCTCAGTGACGCCAAACCACGCGCAGAAGCGTTGACCGTCCGCCTCACCCAAAACCTCGATAATCTCTTGGGGTGTAAAGACGTAATATTTGCCCTCGACGCCGTCACTGTCGGCATCCTGCCCACAATAAAAGCCGCCTAACGGGTCGGTCAGCTCGCGCAGGACATAGTCGAGCGTGCGCGAGACAACAGTTTTATAAAACGGCTTTTGGGTCATTCGGTACGCCTCCAGATAGGCGCAGGCCAGCAGCGCGTTATCGTAGAGCATCTTTTCAAAATGTGGCGCCAGCCACTTTTCATCGGTGGAATAGCGCGAAAATCCGCCGCCGATATGGTCAAAAAGCCCACCGCGATACATCTGCGCAAGCGTATGCAGCACCATCTCTTGGGCGTCCTTCTGCCCCTCAAGCACCGAATAGCGCAGCAGGAACAAGAGGTTATGCGCCGTCGGGAACTTCGGCGCCGGGCCAAAACCGCCCCAGCGCGCGTCATAGCCGCGTTTAAATTGCTCAAAAGCCCGGGTCAGCAGCGTTTTATCGGGGCTGCCGATCGACGCCTCCCGTTCCTGCGCTTGCAGCATTTCAACAATCTGCTCGCTCGACGTCAGCAGCGCCGCGCGTCCGGTGCGCCACTGTCGCGTGACCGCAGCGAGCAGATCCAGCACGCCCGGTCTGCCGTATTGCGCGCTTTTGGGCAGATAGGTGCCGGCCCAAAACGGCTTTTGATCCGGCGTCAGCACTACGGTCAGCGGCCAGCCGCCCGAGCCGGTCAGCGCCTGACACACCGTCATATACACCGCGTCAACGTCGGGACGTTCCTCGCGGTCGACCTTGACGCAGACAAAATCGCGGTTGAGCACCGCCGCAACCTCGTCATCCTCAAACGACTCGTGCGCCATGACATGGCACCAGTGGCAGGTGGAGTAGCCGATCGAAAGAAAGACCGGCTTGTCCTCGTCTCTGGCCTTATCAAAGGCCGCTTTGCCCCATGGGTACCAGTCGACGGGGTTAGCCGCATGCTGAAGCAAATAAGGCGATTTTTCAAATTCTAAGTGATTCATCTGTTTATCACACCCCTTTTACTTATGCTCATATTTTCATTTGTCATCATACCCAAATCGACCGCCGTTATAGTCGGGCAGCTCAAAAATTGGCGCAGGTTTGATAAGAATATTTTATGTACGCCAAGGGCGACAACACGGCCAGGCGAAAAATAAGCCGCTAAGATATGGCCATTTTCAGGTTGCTTGACTATAAGCGAGCCGCGCTTGAAATTTATAGCGCGGCTGGGCATTTCAAGTCAAGATAAAGCAATGGCTTTATTGTACGCTTCATGCACGTTTAATGTGGCAACGCCTATGTGATTGGGTTACGGAAAACGGCCTTCGCACCTATTATAATATCGGCATAGATTGTAGGAGGTTATGCAAGTGAACAATGCAAAACGAAAAGCAGCTGTAGATCAAAGCGCCTGTGTCGCCTGCGGCTGCTGCGCCGTCGTCTGCCCGCTTAACGCGATCAGCATCTTCAAAGGCAGCTTTGCCGTCGTGGACGAAGACAAATGTGTCGGATGCGGCAAATGCGCTCGGGCCTGCCCGGCCTCGGTGATCAGAATGGAGGTGCGGCCATGACAAAACAAAAACGCTGGTACAACTATCTTTGGGTGCTATCAGCCCTTTATATCGTGCTGGGCTTCTTTAACATCCTGTTCGCATGGGTGGGGCTGCTCTGTTTTTTTATTCCGATAATTATTGCGATTGCGACCGGGCACAAAAGCTACTGCAATAAATATTGCGGGCGGGGTCAGCTCTTTGACCTGCTGGGGAACCAGCTCGGCTTCTCCCGCAACCGGGATATTCCGGCATGGATGCGAAGCCCCTATTTTCGCTATGGCTTTCTGGCCTTTTTTATGGTAATGTTCCTGAACATGCTGGCCGCCACCTGGCTGGTTTTTGCGGGGGCTGGCAGCCTACGTCAGGTGGTGACGCTGCTGTGGACCATCCGGTTGCCGTGGCATTGGGCCTATACCGCTTCGGTAACGCCGTGGGTGGCACAGTTCGCGTTCGGGTTTTACAGCGTCATGCTCACCTCGACGGTGCTGGGACTGATCACCATGCTGGCCTATAAGCCGCGTTCGTGGTGCGTCTACTGCCCGATGGGCACCATGACCCAGCTGATCTGCAAGGCAAAGTGCCAAAATGGCAGAACGCCGCAGCCTTAAAAGCACATTTAGCTTTGTGATTGAGTTACAGAAAAGCGCCTAGAAAACCGATATAGTATAAACATCACAACAACCGATAAAAGGGAGAGATGATCATGGCGGTCTTAAAAGTAACAAAAGAAAATTTCAATTCCGAGGTGCTCGAGTCCGACAAACCGGTACTTATTGATTTCTGGGCAACTTGGTGCGGCCCGTGCAGAATGCTTTCTCCAGTCGTGGATGAAATTGCCGAGGAGACCGATTCAGCCAAAATCTGCAAAATCAACGTCGACGAGCAGCCCGAACTGGCACGTCAGTTTCAGGTGATGAGCATTCCGACACTGATTCTCGTCAAGAACGGCAAGGTGGTCAATCAGTCGGTCGGCGTAAAGCCCAAGGCCACCATTTTAAATATGCTGAATGTTTAATAAAAGCTAAACAGCGGGAGGAAAAACCTTTCTCTCGCTGTTTGTGCTGTCAGAAAGGAGATCGGCGGCAAAAATGACCACAGGACAAAAGGTTTTGATTGTCGGCGGCGTGGCGGGCGGCGCTTCGACCGCGCCCAGATTGCGCAGACTTGACGAGCAGGCCGAGATCATCATGTTTGAGCGCGGAGAATATGTCTCGTTCGCCAACTGCGGGCTGCCTTATTACATCGGCGGAGAAATCAAGGAGAAATCGGCGCTGACCGTTCAAACCCCACAGGATTTTGTCGACAAATTCAACATTGATGTGCGGATATTTAACGAGGTGACCGCCATCGACACTGCAAACAAGACAGTGACGGTGCAGAATCTTCAAACCGGCACGCGCTATCAAGAAAGCTACGACAAGCTCGTGCTCTCGATGGGAGCCGAGCCGCTGCGCCCGCCGATTCCAGGCAGCGATTCCGATAAGGTGTTCACGCTGCGCAACATCCCCGATACTTACAGGATAAAGGACTATATCGAAAAGCACAAGCCCCGCAGCGCCGTCGTGATGGGTGGCGGTTTTATCGGTATTGAAATGGCCGAGAACCTGCATGCTGCCGGGCTTTGCGTCACACTCGTCGAGATGGCCGATCAGGTCATTGCGCCGATCGACCCCGACATGGCCGCCGATGTGCACCGCCATATTGAGAGCAAGGGCGTCCGGCTCGAGCTGGGCAACGGCGTCAAGGGCATGCGGGACGACGGCTGCCGGCTGTACATCACGCTGGATCGCGGTCAGGTGGAAGCCGACATGCTTATCATGGCCATCGGCGTACGGCCCGAGACTGCGCTTGCCAAAGCGGCGGGCATCGCGCTAAATCCGCGCGGCGCGATTGTCGTGGATGGTCAAATGCGCACCTCGGCCCCCGATGTCTACGCCGTGGGCGACGCGGTTGAGGTTATTGACAGCGTCACCGGACAGAAATGCTATGTGCCGCTCGCGGGCCCTGCCAACAAGCAGGGGCGCATCGCAGCCGATAATATCTGTGGCATTCCCAGCGTCTACCCGGGCACGCAGGGCTCTTCGATTCTCAAGGTGTTTGACATGACCGTCGCTTCGACTGGCGTCAACGAAAAAATGGCCAAGCGGCTGGGTCTTTCTTGCGATAAGGCGTTCACCTATTCAGGCAGCCACGCGGGGTATTATCCCGGGGCCGCCAATATGTCGATTAAAACGCTCTTTGAGCCCGAGACGGGACGCATTCTCGGCGCGCAGCTCGTCGGCTACGACGGCGTCGATAAGCGCTGCGACGTGCTGGCCACCGCGATCCGCGCCAAGATGACCGCCGCTGATCTCTGCAAATTGGAGCTGTGCTACGCGCCGCCCTACAGCGCGGCCAAGGATCCGGTCAATATGGCGGGCTTCGTCATTGAAAACGTCCTCACCGGCAGGATGAAGCAGATTCATTGGCACGACGTGGACGCGCTGCCGCGCGACGGCAGCGTGACGCTGCTTGATACCCGCCTGCCCGAGGAGTTCGAGGGCGGCCATATTGCGGGCTTTGTCAACATCCCGCTCGGTCAATTGCGCGCGCGCCTGCCTGCGTTCGATAAGCAAAAGCCGGTTTATATCGCCTGCCAGATCGGCCTTCGCGCGTATATCGCCGCCAGAATTCTGGCGCAGAACGGATTTGACGCCACTGTTATCGCCGGCGGCTACCGCCTTTATGACGCCATATATGGCAAGCGCCCGCAGCCGCTGGCGGCGGGCGCGCAATCGAACTGCTGCTGCGAGCCGCAACCCTGTGCAAGCGACGTAATTCTCGTCGACGCCTGCGGCCTGTCTTGCCCGGGGCCGATCGTCAAGCTCTCCAATGCGCTTGGCTGCGCCAAGACCGGCGATATCATCGAAATCTCGACCGGCGACCCGGCCTTTGCCAGCGACCTCGACGGCTTCTGCCGCCGAACCGGCAACATTCTTTTGCGGGTCGACAGCTGCAAGGGCATCAGCACCGCCAGAATTCAGAAGGGCGAGGCCCCGCAGGCCGCCGTTACGGGGCACAGCGGCAATAAGAAAAACATCATCGTCTTTTCAGGTGACCTTGATAAGGCCATCGCGTCGTTTATCATCGCCAACGCCGCCGCGGCGATGGGCCGCCAGGTAAGCATTTTCTTCACGTTCTGGGGTCTTAATATTCTGCGCAGGCCCGAAAAGGTCAACGTCCGCAAGGACTTTATGTCCAAGATGTTCGGTATGATGATGCCACGCGGCAGCAAAAAACTCGGCCTTTCAAAAATGAACATGGGTGGCATGGGTGCTAAGATGATACGCGGCGTCATGCAGAACAAAAACGTCGACAGCCTTGAGGATTTGATACAACTGGCTCAGCAAAACGGCGTTGAGTTGATCGCCTGCTCGATGAGCATGGACGTTATGGGCATCACCCAAGAGGAGCTGATCGACGGCGTTAAGCTGGCGGGCGCCGCCGCCATGCTCGCAAACGCCGAGGAATCCGACATGTCGCTGTTTATTTAACCGCTTTCTTACGGCTGTGCCGGTTCGCGGGCGCAGGGTCACCTACCCCGAATCCTAGCATAGTGATAAATCTGCTTTCTACTCTCCCCATTTTAAAGGCCGGGCGCGGGAACCTTCGTGTTC
>DALYYK010000047.1:0-10683 GCA_031983305.1 Candidatus Fimivivens sp.
AGACAGAGTAAAATTTGTCTATTTTTGCGGACTTATAAGAATTTCTATCAAAGAGGGCTATCTATTGACAAGCCGATTTGGCACCCTGAATAATGGCCGGCAGATTGCCACCTGCCGGTGGGAAGTGACGCGGTGCGAGAAATTCGTCATCGGACAGCTCCGTTTTTTGATGGGGAACTGCGTAGCACGGCTGAGCGCACACATCCGGCCTACAAAAGGATGGGCGTTTGCTGTGCACAAAACGCCCATCCTTTTATAATCGCATTGGCGCAGGGTCTCCGCCGCGAACCGCCGCTCAGTCCCAGGTCTTTTGCAGATAGCCTAAGACCTCGGCGGCATTGGTATCAGGCTTGACGCGGGGCATGACATGCTCAATATTGCCGTCGGCGTCGATGATATAGGTGCTGCGCACGACGCCCATGCTTACCTTGCCGTAATTTTTCTTCTCCTGCCAGACGTCATAGGCTTTAATGACGGTCAGCTCGGCGTCGGAGAGCAGAATAAAAGGCAGATGATATTTTTCAGCAAATTTCTGATGGGCGGTCATACTGTCCTTGCTGATGCCGATAATGACGACGCCCCGCGCCCGAAACTCGGCGAAGGACTGCGCAAAGGCGCTGGCCTGACGGCTGCACCCCGGTGTGTTGTCACGGGGGTAAAAATAGAGCACGACCGTCCTGCCGCGAAAATCAGACAGCGAAACGGGGTTGCCGTCCTTGTCCGGCAGCGTAAAATCCGGGGCTTTGGTGTTGGCGCTTAACATGGCAAATCCTCCTCTAAGCGTAAACGTCGCCACCCGCCTAAGCGTCGCGACGCGGGTCAGGCCGTGCGGCGGGCAGGGGTAATGATCCGCCGACCGGAGGCTGGGCAATCTTTACACATATTATAACAGTTTTAAGCGCGGGTTCAAGGGGTGAGACAGCACGCCGTGTTGCAAAAGCGGTGACGATTGGTTCTTTCTCGCATGGCATTTAACGCATGCACATATATTGTATTGAATGCACTGATACTTTGCACGGGGGATGTGAGGCTTTGAAGATTCATATTGTTCAGCCTGGGGACAGCATCTATGCCATCGCCAAAAAATATGACCTGCCGATGCAGCGGATCATTGATGACAACGACCTGAAAGATCTGCCCTATCTGGTCGTGGGTCAGGCGCTGGTGGTCATGGCGGATGAGGTGCGGCATGTTGTGCAGCGCGGCGAGTCGCTCTATAGCATCGCCAAAGACTATGCTGTTGACATGCAGGCGATTCTGGCGGCCAATTCCGACATTGCCGACCCCGACATCATCTGGGCCGGACAGGTGATCACAATTCCCTTGTCCCAGCCCAAGCGGGGTACCATTGATGTCAACGGCTATGCGTTCCCCGACATCGGCGAAGAGACGCTCGCAAAGACGCTGCCAAACCTGACCTTTATCAGCATTTTTAGCTACCAAGTCCGGCCTGACGGCAGTCTAGCGCCGATACCCGACGAAAGAATTATTAAAGCGGCGCGCGCTCAGCGCACCGCCCCGCTGATGGTTATCACCAACATCAAGCAGGGCGGCAGCTTTGACAGCGAGTTGGTTCATACCCTTTTAAATGATGAGGCTGTGCAGGACAGAATTCTTGAAAATGTGCTCAAGATCCTGCCTAAGGGCTATTCCGGGCTGGATATTGATTTTGAATATATTTACGCGTGGGACCGGGAGCGGTACAATCGGTTTGTACAAAAAGCCGTGGATACCCTGCGCCCGCTTGGCTATTCGGTGTCGGTCGCGCTGGCCCCCAAAACAAGCGCTAATCAGCGCGGTCTTTTGTACGAGGCGCACGACTACCCCTTTCATGGCGCCACGGTCGACCATGTTATTCTGATGACCTACGAGTGGGGCTACACCCGCGGCCCCGCGCAGGCGGTCGCGCCACTGGATAAGGTGAAGCAGGTGATCGAATACGCGGTGTCGGTCATTCCAAGCCAGAAAATTCTGATGGGCATCCCCAACTACGGCTATGACTGGACGCTGCCGTTTGTGCCGGGCTCGGCGGCGCGCTCGCTTTCAAACACCGAGGCGGTGCGCCTTGCGGCACGCGTGGGCGCCCAGATTAAATTTGACCGGCAGGCACAAGCGCCGTTTTTCCATTATTACGATGATAAAGGGCGCAGGCATGTTGTCTGGTTTGAAGATGCCCGCAGCATCGCGGCAAAGCTTGAACTGGTCGAGACCTATCAACTGGGCGGTGTGAGCTACTGGACGGTGAACCGATTTTTCCCGCAGAACTGGTTGGTGCTCCAGTCGATGTACGATGTTCGCAAGGTGCTCTAGAGCGGCTTGATGAGCGGGTAAAAACGACAAAAAGCGGCGCAAAACGCGATAGACGTTTTGCGCCGCTTTAAATCTTTCAAATAGGACACATGATCGTCCGGGACCTTCGCGCGACGTTTATTCCCGAATTTGCTGCATGAAGCGCGCGAAGTCCCGCGCGGCGGGGGAGAGGTGCGCGTCTTTCTTGTAATAAAGCGTGATGCCGCGCGCCACGTTGAGGTCGTCTATTTTATAGAAGAACAGCTTGTCGGTGGGTTCGACATACTGGGTGATCGCGTTGCGGATAAAGGCGACGCCATAGCCGTTTGAAGCGATGTAATAAGACGTGAGCATCTGGTCAAGATACATTTTGACATTGGGCAAAAAGCCCGCGTTGCGGCACATTTTAAGCGCACGCTGATGCATGTCGTTGCCCTTTTTAAGCAGCAAAAAATCTTCGCCTTTAAAATGACCCAAATCGGTTTTGGGGCAGTCCGGCTCATAGAAACGGCCGTCGCGTATCTCTTCAAAGGTCAGGCGGCAGTCTTTGAGCTGCGCGTTGATCGCATAATGCGCCGGTACCGCCAATACAATATGTTCCTCGCCCATCGGCTGGCCGACAAAGGCGCCGCTATCCATCGGGTCGACATCGAGAATAAAATCAACGACGCCCGATTGCAGACATTGGGTCAGATCGCCGGTGTTACCCTCCAGGATATTGACGGTGCAGTTGGGGTGTTGTTCCCGGAACAGGGCCGTCAACTCAGGCAACACATGCGCGCAGAAAAAGGCCGCGCCCCCCACATTGATGCTGCCGGAATGATTGACCGACAGCTCTGAAAGCTGCTGCTCAAGCTCCTTTTCGACCGCCATAATCTTCTCGACGGCGTGGATATAGGCCCGCCCGGCAGCGGTGAGCCCAATGGGGTTGGTGCTGCGGTCAAAAAGCGGCATGCATATGCGCGATTCAATTTTTTTAATCTTGTTGCTCAGCGCGGGCTGCGTAATAAACAGTCGCTGTGCCGCCTTTGAAAAGCTGAGCTCCTGATAAACGGCATATACATATTCCATATCTCGCAGCATGTGTCATCCCTCCGTCGATTACTCATGCTATTGTACTATTTTTTAACAACGTTCGCAACGTTTGTGAGGGTTGGGTATTCCAAATTAATCATGTTGTTATGCTGTTTTTAGAATTTTACAGCGTGACCGCGTTTTGATACAATATTTTTATAAAGAAAAAAGCTGTCCGTATGGTGTGGTATGCACCACTAAGGCCCCAAGCGACATGGTTGTCTCAATTTTGGCGTTGTAGGCCGGCAGCTTTTCAACCGGCGGCGTTCACGGGGCCATACCCCGCGCCCCACCTGCCCAGTCGGGCGCGTGTGGCGGGCCAGGCGACTTATCCCAATTTGCTTAACTCCTCCCCCTATATATCGCACATCTTTACAGACAGGGCGCGGACTTTCGGCATTAGGCCGGAACCCGCGTCCTGTCTGTTTAAACACATCTAACGCATCATCGGTTTCTATTCTATTATGCCAGTGATATTACTGCGGGCCGGTAAAGGTTAGCGTGCCGCTGAGGTTCAGGCCGCTGTAATTGGCGTCGGTGAAGGTAAACGACTGCTCGGCTGCCGCCGTATTCTGCACATATTCGTCCTGTGTCGCGCCTTCCATCTCGATGGCGATGACGCCCACATGCATATTATGCGTCGTGTCAGAGGTCAGCTGCTTAATATAAAAGGTATAGGGTGACCCAACATCGCCAAACGGAACATGGTCAAAAACGCAGATGCCGCTGCCGTCAATCGTCTTAGCGGTGCCATATTCGGTCAGGCCGTCCTGACTGCAACGGATAAAGGTACCGGCCGTGACCGGCGTGCCGCCCGACGCGCCCGTCTCGTTGACCGTCAGTGTCAGCGTGCCGGTTGCTGCGAGCGTAAAGGCCTGTGCACCCGTCGAGGTCGTAGCCGTAAAGGCGGTCGGGTCGAGTGCGCCGTCATAACCGGTGACCGCGGCGGCGACGTTATAGTTACCGGCCGGCAAAAACTCGCTGCCGGTGCCGTTGGTAATTGTTACGATATAATCTGCCATAGCTTTAATTCCCCTTCGTTAATAGGAAGATTGGGGTAATACGCATCTGTCAGACTAAAGCCAATTCTGACAAGCTCGGGCGGGCGCTGCGCCATGGGGCAGAATTTAAAAAACTGGAGGCTATGGCCATCGGGGGTTAATACCACCCATCGAGAGGCCCCCATGGGGCAGATGCCGCCTTTTGTCTGACAGGGAACGACGGTAATCATATACACTCCCTGAGTTGTGACGGAGAATTTCGCCGTGCTATTGGCGCGGCAGCGGCACTGTGACACGACGGCGCGGGTTTCGTCCGACAGCTGTATGATGAACATCTCCGAAGTGCCGCCGACCGCATCACAGACCACGCTCAAAGCGGTGCCGGAATCCTTTTGCATAGCGTTTGCTCCTCCTCAAAGAGATCTGTACATCTTATGAAGCAACATCGCGGGGCGTGAAACCGACAGCTTTACGGCGCCCAGTGTAAGACGTGTTGACGTTTGCTAATTACAGGTCAACCAACTCTTTTTGAAGGGAAAGCGCTTTTGGATTAAACAAGGCCGGCGGCAGGACATGTTTTTCCTGCCGCCGGGCCAATCTGCGCCGCTTTGACGAAGGCGATGCCCGTTAAGAAGCTATAAAACCGCTAGTTAATGTCGAGCAGCACGTAGAAGTCGGCATAATGGTTGGACGAGGAGACGTTAATACTGGCGTTTTGCACCGTCACAGCCAGCCGGGCGCGGTCGTTTTCGGTTGAGAAGGTCGCTTGCTCGGCGGTCAGCGGCGACCGTTCATCGCCATAGCCGCTGTAGCGCGAAAATATTTCGCCGGTATCAAAGCGGATCAGTTCGTTATTGTCGCTGTCGACCAGACGCAGGACTGGGAAGAGGGCGCTGTCAACCTTAGTCAGTGTGTAGCGCTGCCCCTCGCGCTCAATCGTGCAGATGGTCGCGCTGCCCGTCTGACCCGAGCTGACCGAGGTGCGGACGAGTATTGCGTAGCCGCCGATATCGATGGGCGCATCGGGCGCTATAAACACGCTGACATATTGATCACCCTTGCCGGGGGTATTATCATATCGGCTAAAGCCAAACGCACTTTCAAAATCGGCATAGTAATCAAACGGCGTTGGCAGCCATAAAAGCTCGTCGACGGCGTTCATCCGGTATAGATATTCCATCGATGAAACAATCGTTTCTCTGTCGGCCGCAGACAGGTCGGCGGCCGGAATAAGCCGGTTATTTTGCAGCATATCGTTTTGGGTCAGCACCGCTTCAAGGCGCTGGCGCTGGCTTACCCGGCTGACGGTGAATGCGTCAACCGGCGGCATGATGGACACAATTGAAAACACTATGAGCAGGGCGGCCGCAATGCCGCTCTTTTTCACTGGTTCAATACTCAAAAGCACCCCTGCACAAACGGCGAAAATGCCGAATAGGATCACAAAATAACGCGAGTGGGTCACGCCGGTGTCGCGCAGAATAAAGGTGGAGGCCACAAGCTGAAACGCCACGATCGGCACCAGCACCTTCGGGAAAATCTTGCAAAACCAGACTGCCATGCGGTTGGGGAGCCGGGCCGCGAGGAATAAAATTAGCATAATCGTGATCGCGTACGAAATGAGTAGCGGCTCGAGCAGGTTATTGCGCCAAAAGTCGCCGCCGACGTTTAGGGCAATATAGAGCACGAGGATGACCGTAAAAATCTCGGCCAGCGGAATGATGATATAAGCGATCAACGCCTCAAGGAATTTTGGGCAGTGGGTCGCGCGGGCAGTCGCTTCCTCGTGCGAATGGGCCTCGGGGCTGTCGTCGGGGGCAAGCCGGCCCGGATACATCGGGATCAGCGACAGAAAAAACACCGGAGCCAGCAGCACAAATACCACATTGACCGTATGCATATAAGCGTCGGAGCTGATGGGGGTGATCAGCGTATCAAACGCCGCGATAATCAGGCTGCACCCTATAAAAAAGACCATCGCGTATAACAGCGATTGAAACAGCGCCTTAAAGACGGCCATAAAGCTTTCGTTAAAGCTGATGCGGCTTTTAATGGTGGGAACCAGCATATAAGCGAACATCAGCGCAAACAGGATGACGCCGGTTCGCACATCATTTTCAGTGCTGTAGGTCGGCGCGGGGCGGATCAGCAGATAATAGAGCCCCGCCAGCGCAGCGCCGAGCGCCGCCAACGCCATACGGGCGGATGACTTTTTAAAAAATCGCTCGTAAACCGCCTGTAGCACGGCGGATAATACCGCGCCGACGATACAGGCCCGCCATGCCTTGCCATAGGTTTTATCGGCGCTTAGTCCGTAAGCGTTTATGGCGGTAGCCAGCAGCAAAAATGCGGTTGTGGCGGGATAACGCGTGACCGCCGCCGTGAGTCCGATCAGTTTATCAGACAGCTTTGAAAATCTGCTCATATGCATTCTCCTTTAATAGGATTGCCGGGTGTGGACAATCTGTCAGCAGGGTTTATTTTACAGGCGCGATGCTGTTAAACTAAAGGTGCGCAAAGGCTTGCGGATTCTTGCGGGGCGCATGGTGATTATTTAAACTTTACCATGTCATTTTGCCCGCAGTCAAGCCGATATACACCCGGTGGCCCTGATCGGCTCGTCCTATGATCTTCTTGCAGACGCCCACATTTTGGAACAAATGAGAGGAACGGACACACCGCTTGCATAAGCCGCGTCAAGGCGCTCGGATTTTCTGCGCCGCAGCCCGATTTTTGCGCTGTTTCGCTTGACGGATGCCGCCGAAAAAGCTAAACTAAGGTGTAATGTCAATGAACACTTGGAGGAAGCGCAATGCTAAACAGCGACAAAACGATGGAAAAGATCGTCGCCCTTGCCAAGGGGCGCGGCTTTGTTTATTCCGGCTCTGAGATTTACGGCGGACTGGCGAACACCTGGGACTACGGCCCGCTGGGCGTTGAGCTTAAAAACAACGTCAAGCGCGCATGGTGGAAAAAGTTTGTGCAGCAGTCGCCCTATAACGTCGGGCTCGACTCCGCCATTTTGATGAACCCGCAGGTGTGGGTGGCGTCGGGGCATGTGGGCGGCTTTTCTGACCCGCTGATGGATTGCCGCGACTGCAAGACCCGCCACCGCGCCGACAAGCTGATCGAAGATCAGACCGGCGTCTCGCCCGAGGGCTGGGAATTTGACCAAATGAAGGCCTTCGTCGTAGAAAAGGGCGTCAAATGCCCCGACTGTGGCAGCGCCAATTTTACCGACATCCGCTCTTTTAACCTGATGTTCAAAACGTTTCAGGGTGTGACCGAGGACGCGAAGAACCAGGTCTATCT
The DNA here is from genome assembly GCA_031983305.1 of Candidatus Fimivivens sp. Classification (GTDB taxonomy): domain Bacteria; phylum Bacillota; class Clostridia; order Oscillospirales; family Ruminococcaceae; genus Yanshouia. The sequence goes on from DALYYK010000047.1 coordinate 7,677, forward strand.
GCGCCCCGAGACGGCGCAGGGCATTTTTGTCAACTTTGCCAACATCCAGCGTACCACCCGCCGCAAGATGCCGTTTGGCGTCTGCCAGATCGGCAAGAGCTTCAGAAACGAGATTACGCCCGGCAACTTTATCTTCAGAACCCGTGAGTTCGAGCAGATGGAGCTCGAGTTTTTCTGCAAACCCGGTACCGACCTCGAGTGGTTTGCCTACTGGCGTAAGTTCTGCCACGACTGGCTCTTGAACCTCGGCATGCAGAACCACAACCTGCGGCTGCGCGACCATGGGCCGGAGGAGCTGTCGTTTTACTCCAAGGCGACCACCGACTTTGAGTTTTTGTTCCCGTTTGGCTGGGGCGAGCTATGGGGCATTGCCGACCGCACCGACTATGATCTGACCCAGCACCAAAACACCTCGGGCAAGGCGCTTGATTATTTTGATCAGGAATCCAACGAGCACTACCTGCCCTATGTCATCGAGCCGTCGCTCGGCGCCGACCGCGTTGTGCTGGCGTTTTTGTGCGATGCCTACGACGAGGAGGTCATCGACGCCGAGAAGAACGACACCCGCGTCGTGCTGCGGCTGCATCCGGCGTTGGCTCCCTACAAGGCCTGCGTGCTGCCGCTTTCTAAAAAGCTGTCTGAAAAGGCGCTGGAGCTCTACAACAGCCTGTCGGAAGATTATATGGTCGACTTTGACGACGCCGGCTCGATCGGCAAGCGTTACCGCCGTCAGGATGAGATCGGCACGCCGCTGTGTATCACCTACGACTTTGAGTCGGAGACCGACGGCGCGGTGACCATCCGCGACCGCGACACGATGGCGCAGGTCCGTTTGCCCATTTCCGAGGTCGCGGCTTATATCAAGGGCAAGCTGGCCTTTTAATTCATAAATTGAAGTGCGCTGCCTATGGGCGATACGCAAATTAAAAATGTCTATGATATTTTTAAAAATTTAATCGTAAGCTGTTTAAAAACCAGCTAAACAGCGGGCAAAGCAACGGGGGGATCGTGCAAAGCGGGACGGTGTAAACTGTGTTGGGCGTTTAAGCGGCCCGGCGCAAGGCCGCCTTGCTGCCGCGAGCCCCCTGCTTTCGCGTTTAGGGCGTGGGCCGTGCATTAAGAAAGTTCATCGCCCGCCTGCAAATTCAAAAAGGAGTGCTGTGATGCAACAAGCTATGATTACCCGCCGCGCGTGGCTGGAGATTAATCTGGATCGCCTGCACGATAATTTAACGCAGCTGCGTGCGCATCTTGCGCCCGGGTGCGAGATTTCGGCGGTGGTCAAGGCTAATGCCTACGGACAGGGCGCCGTGCCGATCGCGCGCTATCTCGAGCAGCATGAGGGCATTACCCGGTTTTGCGTGGCCTGCCTCTCAGAGGCGGTCGCGCTGCGCGAGGGCGGCGTCACCGGCGAGATTCTGGTGCTCGCCTACACTGCGCCCGAGCTGACTGGCGCACTTTTAAAGCACGACCTGACCCAGTCGGTGGCGTCGCTGGAATATGCGCGCGATATCGACGCGCAGGCTCGGGCGGCGGGCGGCGTCGTCAAGATGCATATTAAGCTCGACACTGGCATGACCCGCACCGGCTTTGACTGCAAAACGTCTGAGGATATCGAACAGGTGGCAGGCGTCTACCGGATGCCAAACCTGATCGCCACCGGTACCTTCAGCCATTTTTCCTCGGCGGACGACGGCAGCGCGGGCGCGGACGACTACTGCCATATACAGATCGCGCGTTTTAACGCGGCGGTTTCGATGCTCAAGGCGCGGGGCTGTACGCTTGGCACGCTGCACATGTGCAACACCGGCGGCACCCAGAAATATCCGCAGGCGCATTTTGATATGGTGCGCTGCGGCGCCGAGCTATCAGGTTATAACACCGCCGCGCATATTCCGCCGTGGGAGCTGAAAATGATGACGGCGCTTAAAGTCACGGTTATCTCGCTGCGTGATATCGAGGCCGAGACGCCGGTCAGCTACAGCCGGACCTTTAAGGCCGAAAAGCCGCTGCGGGTCGCGGTGCTCTCGATCGGCTATGCCGACGGCTACCCGCGCAGCCTCTCTCGCGTGGGACGGGTCATCCTGCATGGCAAATGGGCGCGGCAGCTCGGCAATGTTTGCATGGATCAGATGGTCGTCGATGTGACCGATATCCCCGAGGTCCAGCTTGGGGACGTCGCAACCATCATCGGCGAGGACGGCGGCCTGATCCAGACCGCCGACGACCTTGGTGCGCAGAGTGGCTCGTGCATGCATGAGGTGCTGTCGCGGCTGGGGGAACGGCTGCAACGGTTGTATTATCGCAATGGCGTACTGGAAACGGTGCTATGATTAGCGCGGCTTTGCGCAGAATTTTAGCAGACGCGGCGCATAATGATCTGATTTGAAACAAAGGGCTGCGGCCATATCCTCCAAGTGTTTGAGAGGATATGACCGCAGCCTTTTGTTGATCAGAGGTTAGAAGCATATCGTTGTTAAATTACTTAAAACGGTAAGAGACTATGCGCCCTCTAGCATGATGTTGAGAATTTCGACGTCGGTGCTCTTCATACCTGACTTAGCCATACGACCGACGCTTTTAATCGTTTCTTCGGCGTCTTTTTTGACAATGCCCTCGCCGGGCTGGAATACCCGCCCAAGCTTGGCCAGCTCCAATGCGTTGAGCGCCATCTCGACCGCTATCGCGATTTTGGCCGCACAAGAGGGCTTGGCGCCGTCGCAGACTACGCCGCCCGAGGTGGCGATGCTGTTGACAATCGTGTCGCAGATGACCTGATAGGGCTCGCCGCTCATCCAAGCGATGCCGCAGGCTGCCCCCGTCGCGGCCGAAACAGCGCCGCAATAAGCCGACAGGCTGCCGATATATTTTTTCTGGTGCACGCTGATCAGGTTTGAAACCACCAGCGCACGAATCAGCCTTTCGTGGTCGACCCCCAGCGCCTGCGCATACACGACAACCGGCATCGTGACGGTGATGCCCTGATTGCCCGAGCCGGAGTTGATAA